>WFOW01000231.1 GCA_015487895.1 Gammaproteobacteria bacterium
CGGCCATCTCGAGCGCGGGCGCGAGCTCCGGCGCCTCGCCGATGGCGGCGATCGCCCGCTCCGGCACCGCCGACCACAGCCCGTCGGTGCACAGCAGCAGCACGTCGCCCGCACTCGAGATGGCCGCGGCCGAGGCCGAGGCGGGGAGCTTCCCGCACGCCGACAACGTCACGGCCGTGGCGCTGCGCTGGCGCGGCCCGGCGCCGGGCGGCGGGAGGTCCGAGGAGGAGACCGTCGCCGGGGACGCGGCGGATTCGGCCGAAGAGGCGGACGACGCGCTCGCGCGCGCGGTGCGCACCCTGCGCGAGGCGCTGGCCGAGCACGAGCGCGGCGAGGGCTGAGGGCGGAGGCCGCCTCGGCTATACTCGCCCGCCCCGAGGCTCCCAGGAGCGAGCGATGCGACCGAGCGGACGCGCCCCCGACGAGCTGCGGCCCATCCGCATCACGCGCGGCTACACCAAGCATGCCGAGGGCTCGGTGCTGGTCGAGTTCGGCGACACGCGCGTGCTGTGCAACGCGAGCGTGCTCGAGCAGGTGCCGGGCTTCCTGCGCGGCTCCGGGCAGGGCTGGGTCACGGCCGAGTACGGCATGCTGCCGCGCGCGACCACCGAGCGCATGGCGCGCGAGGCCGCGCGCGGCCGCCAGGGCGGGCGCACCATGGAGATCCAGCGCCTCATCGGGCGCGCCCTGCGCGCGGTGGTCGACCTCGAGGCCCTCGGCGAGCGCACCATCCACCTGGACTGCGACGTCATCCAGGCCGACGGCGGCACGCGCACCGCCTCCATCACCGGCGCCTACGTGGCCCTGGTCGACGCCGCGCGCCACCTGCTGCGCGAGGGCGCCATCGCGCGCGATCCCGTCCACGGGCAGGTGGCCTCGGTCTCGGTGGGCATCTACAAGGGAACGCCCGTGCTCGACCTCGACTACGCCGAGGACTCCGAGGCCGAGACCGACATGAACGTGGTCATGAACGAGGCCGGCGCCTTCGTCGAGATCCAGGGCACCGCGGAGGGCCACCCCTTCCGCATGGACGAGCTGCTGGCCATGCTGGAGCTGGCCCGGCGCGGGATCGCCCGCCTCGTCGAGGTCCAGCGCGAGGCGCTGGCCGCGGGCTGAGCCCGGCGGCCGGCTCAGGCGCGCTGCGCCTGCGTGCCCGCGAGCGTCACGGGCCGCGGCTCCGGGGCCGGGGGCGCGAGATAGTGGCCCTGGGCATAGTCCACGCCCAGCTCGCGCAGCAGGGCCAGCACCTCCGGGCTCTCGACGTACTCGGCCACCGTGCGGCAGCCCAGGGCGTGGGCGATCTCGTTCATCGAGGTCACCATGGCCCGGTCGACGGGGTCGTGCGCCAGCCCGCGCACGAAGCCGCCGTCGATCTTGATCACGTCCACCGGCAGGAGCTTGAGCTGGGAGAAGGAGCTGAAGCCGGAGCCGAAGTCGTCGAGGGCGATGCGGCAGCCGAGCACGCGCAGCCCCTCCACCAGGCGCACGGCCGCCCCCATGTCGGCGATGGCGCAGGTCTCGGTGATCTCGAAGGTGACCGCGCGCGGGTCGAGGCGCAGGCGGCGCAGCTCGCCGCGCACCACCGCGACGAGCTCCTCCAGGGCGAGCGCCTGCCCCGAGAGGTTGATCGAGAAGCTCACCTCGCGCCCGGCCGCGCGCAGGGCGGCGAGCCGGCACAGGGCGTGGCGCACCACCCACAGGTCGAGCTCGTGCATCATGTTGAAGCGCTCGGCGGTGGGGATGAAGGCGCCGGGCGGCACCAGGCGCCCGTCGGGCCCGCGCAGGCGCAGCAGCACCTCGTAGCACTCGCCGCCGCCCCCGCCCCGCAGGGGCACCACCGGCTGGAAGTGGAGCACGAAGCCGTCGCCGGCGAGCGCCTCGCGCAGGCGCGTGGACCAGCCGAGGTCGGCGCGCATGGCCTCGCGCTCCTCCGAGCCCGCGCGGTGCACGCACACGCGGTTGCGCCCGCGGCGCTTGGCGAGATGGCAGGCGAAGTCGGCATCGGCGAGGGCCTGGCTGGCCGAGGGCGTGGCCGCGTCGAGCAGCACCGCGCCGATGCTCGCGTGGATGCGGAAGGTGCGCCCCCCGTAGAGGAAGGTGAAGTCGGCGAGCAGGCGGCGGAAGGCCTCGGCCGCCTCGGCCATGCCGCGGGCGTCGACATTGTGCAGGAGCACCGCGAACTCGTCGCCGCCGATGCGCGCGAGCAGGTCCGCCCCGCGCAGGCGCGCGCGGAGCTGGCGCCCCACCTCGCGCAGCAGCGCGTCGCCCGCCGCGTGCCCCGCCACGTCGTTGATGTACTTGAAGCGGTCGAGGTCGATGTAGAGCAGCGCGCTGCGCTCGCTCGAGCGGCGCAGGCGCTCGAGCTCGCGCGCCAGCGTCTCCTCGAGGTGGCGGCGGTTGGGCAGCTCCGTGACGGGGTCGTGCGTGGCCTGCCAGCGCAGCTCCTCCTCGAGGCGCTTGCGCTCGCCGATGTCGCGGAAGGCCAGCACCGAGCCCTCGCGGCGGCCGCGGATGGTGAGCGGGTAGACGGTGCACTCGACCTGCACGGGGCTGCCGTCGCGCCGGCGCAGCACCGTCTCCCAGCGGCGCAGGTGCTCGCCGCGCCGGCAGGCGGCCAGCAGCCGCTCGCGCGCCCCGCGGGCGTCGCCCTCGGGGTGCACGAGGGCCTCGACCGAGGCGCCGATCAGGCCGCGGTCGCCGGCCGCGCGCCCGAGGATGGCGCAGGCGGCGGGGTTGAGGAAGGCGATGCGCCCCTCGCAGCAGACCCCGCACACGCCCTCGCCGATGGAGTTCAGGATGCCCTCGAGGCGCTGGCGCTCGCGCTCGACCGACCGGTGGGCGCGCACCGTGCGCGCCATCGCGGCGAGCCGCGCCAGGAACAGCTCGTCGGCCTCGTTCTTGAACATGCACTCGACGGCGCCGGCGTCGAGGGCATCGCGGATGACCTGGTCGAGATAGGTGCCGGTGAGGATGGCCGGCCGTATGTGGGCGGTGCGCGGGTCCTCGCGCAGGCGCCGGCACAGCACGTCGCCGTTCTCGCCCGGCATGAAGTAGTCGATCACGGCGATCTCGAACGCGCCCTCGCGCGCGAGCGCCAGCGCCTCCTCCGCGGAGGAGGCGAAGGCGGCCTCGTAGCCGTGGCGCTCGAGCAGGCGCCGGTACTTGGCGCGCACGGTCGGCGAGTCGTCGACGAACAGGATGCGCACCGGCGCCTCGGCCGCGGCAGGCGCCGGGGCCGGCGCGGGCTCGAGGAGCTTGGCGAGCGCCGCCGGCAGCTCGCGGTAGTCGTCCCAGAGGATGAGCGCGGTATGGGGCCGCGCCGTGGCCCAGCTCCGCGCCGCGGCATGGCCCTCGTGCGCGAGGATGACCGCCGGCGTCTCGCGCCCCTCGGCGGCCTCCAGGTGCTCGACCAGGGCGTCGGCGCCGGGCTCGCTGTGGGCCGGCCAGCCGAGCACCACGGCGTCCCACGCCGGCCGCGCGCCGGGCCCGCCCGCGCGGAGCGCGGCCAGGGCGTCGGCGAAGGAGGCCATCGCCGTCACGGCATGACCCTCGCGGTCCAGGAGCTTGACCAGCGCGTGGCGCAGCGTGGCCGAGCGTTCGACGACGAGCAGGTGGCGCAAGCGTCCTCTCCCCATCCCCGGCGCCGGGACCGGCGGAGCCCCATGTCGGGCTATCGGCCGCCGCGCGCCGGACTTTAGCCAGAGCCTCCGATCAATCCGCTCCGCGGATTGATCGGCACCGAGGCGCTTCGCGGCCATTTTGATTTCTCCCAGTATCGTCATGCACTTCCATGTGCATGGCGCCGTGGGCACGGGCGCGCGGCGCAGTCGCTGCCCATCGGCGCGCGCGCCCGCAGGCGGCACGCTCAGCGATGCCCCGGGCACCGGCCTCGGCCCACAGGCGCCCGAAGCGGCGCACGGCTGGCGTGCCCCCCGCGGCCGTCCCTGGCCGCAGGGAAGCCCTGAAAAATCTGACAGATTTTCAGGGGCTTCCTTCAGAGGTCCCAGCCCCTTCACCCCCAGGCCGAGGGCGGCGTGCCAGCGCCCCCGGAGCCCTGCCAGCGGCGGCCGCGCGGGCGGCGCTTGCCGCCCGACGGGGGCTCGGCTAGGGTGGCGCCCCCATGCGCGTCGTCGTCGCCACCGGCAACCCCGGCAAGGCCCGCGAGCTCGAGGCCCTGCTCGCCGGCCTCGGCCTCGAGCTCGTGCTGCAGAGCGAGCTCGGAGTGCCGCCCGCCGAGGAGACGGGCGCGAGCTTCGTGGAGAACGCCCTCATCAAGGCGCGCCACGCCGCGCGCCACACGGGGCTCGCGGCGCTCGCCGACGACTCGGGGCTCGCCGTCGACGCCCTCGGGGGCGCCCCCGGCGTGCGCTCGGCGCGCTACGCCGGCCCCGGCGCGGACGATGCGGCCAACAACCGCAAGCTCCTCGAGGCCCTCGCCGGCGTGCCGCCCGAGCGCCGCACCGCGCGCTTCCACTGCGTGATCGCCTTCGTGCGCTCGGCCGACGATCCCGTGCCCGTGCTCTGCCAGGGCGTCTGGGAGGGGCGCATCCTCCAGGTCCCGCGCGGGAGCGGCGGCTTCGGCTACGACCCGCTGTTCGAGGTGCCGGGGCGCGGGCTGAGCGCCGCCGAGCTCGACCCGGCCGAGAAGAACCGCATCTCCCACCGCGGCCGGGCGCTCGCGGCCTTCGCCGCGCGCCTGCGCGCCGGCCTCGCCCCCGCCACGGGCTGCATCTGATCCGGCCTCCAGCTTTCAGCCTCCAGTCGTCAGTCTGAGGCCTGAAGGCCGAGGTCTGTAGGCCGATCACAGGACCCCGATGCCGAGGACGCCCTGCATGAAGTGGCCGAAGCCGTAGGAGAGCGCCGCGGCGCCGAGGCCGGCCGCCACCAGCTCCAGCGCCTTGGTGCGGATGGAGATGCCGGACAGCACCGAGATCAGCGTCCCGGCCGCGGCGAGCGCCGTGCCGGCCGCCGCCACCGCCCACGGCAGCGCGGCCAGCGCGCTCGAGGCGACGAAGTAGGGCGTGAGCGGGAAGGCCGCGCCGGCGAGATAGGCGAGCCCCGTGTAGAGCCCGGAGCGCAGCTCGTTCTCCTCCGCCGGGGGAGCGATGAGGCGCGCCAGCGCCTCGCGGTTGTCGCGGAGCTGCGCGGCGACACTCGCCGCGAGCGCCGCGGGCACGCCCGAGGCCTCGAGCGTCTCGCGGTACTCCTCCACGGCGCGTTCCGGGGCCACCTGGAACAGGACGTCGAGGCGCTCGCGGCGCGCCTCGTTCACCTGGCGCTGGGAGCGCACCGAGACGAACGCGCCGATCGCCATGGAGAGCGCGCCCGCCACGCCGACCACGAGCCCGCTGGCCGCGACCAGCCCGGGCCGGGCGGCGTAGACGGCGGACAGGCCCGCCACGACGCCCAGCACCTCCACCAGGCCGTCGTTCATGCCGAGCACGAAGTCGCGCACGTGCCCCAGGCCGAGCGACTCGGACTCGCGCTTGAAGAAGCGCTCGTGCTCGAGCTCGTCGAGGATCACCTGCCGCAGGCGCTCGCGCTCGCCGGCCTCGAGCGGCATCCCGCGCAGGGCGTCGAAATAGGCGCGGTAGGCGGCGTTCTCGCCCAGCTCGAGCAGCGCGACCACGACGACCGGGTCGACCACGCGCTGGAGCAGCGCCAGCAGCCGCAGGCGCAGGCCCCCCGGCCGGCGCCGGGGCTGCGGCGGGGCCTGCCCGAGGCGCTCGAGCACCCGCCGCCAGAAGGCGGCGTGGCTGCCCTCCATCGCCGCGATGCGCTCGAGCGCCCGGCGCCGGCGCGGATCGCGCACGCGCGCGGCCAGCGCCCGGTAGGTCGCGTGGTCGTCCAGCTCCGTCAGGTAGAAGCGGCGCGCCAGCGCCGCGGCCTCGCCTGCGCTCACCTGCCCGTCTCCGGGATACCCGCCCAGAGCGGAGAGTCTACAGTAGACGAAGGAGGGAAGCCGGAGAGATGGCGGCGGCGCGCGACATCCCCCTCACGGTCTACGTGC
>WFOW01000232.1 GCA_015487895.1 Gammaproteobacteria bacterium
CCCTTCGGGATGCGGACCCTTCCCGCGCCCCATGGGCCTCGCCGCGGGAAGGGTCCGCATCCCGAAGGGCTTCTTCGAGCCTCTGGACGAGGACCTGCTCGAGCGCTTCGAAGGGAAGGGTGGCAGAGACCACCGCTCGACACCAGCACCTTCCTCTGGCTGATCGCCGAGCCCGCAAGGCTCTCCCCAGGCGCCCGGGAAGCCATCGCCGACCCGCGGAACGAGTGCTACCTGAGCGCGGTCTCCCTGTGGGAGATCCTGGTCAAGCATGCGCTCGGCCGGCTAGAGGTCGCAGCGAACGGAGCTGACGTGGCGGGCTTCCTCCTGGCCCAGCGCGAGGCCCACCGGATCGATCCTCTCCCGCTCGACGAGGTCGCCGTGGCGCGGCTGGGCTCGCTCCCGGACCATCACCGCGATCCCTTCGACCGCATGCTCGCCTGCCAGGCGCTCGCGCACGGGCTGCGGATCGTCACTCCGGATCCGCTCCTCGCGCGCTATCCCGCGCAAACGCTCTGGTGAGAGCCTCGCACGCCGGCCTCGGGCCGGCTCCCGAGCGTCCCGAACGACACCGCTGCGGGAGCCTCGTCCACCGCCCGGCTCACGGTCGGGCTCAGCCACCGGCCCGGACGGCGTGGATCCGTGCCCCGCACGCCTGGCACTGCCAGCGCTCGGGATCCTCCGGCATGGCGCAGCCGCCCAGCACCACCCGGCCCGCGTCCAGGTCCCGCTCGAGCCGCCTCGACCAGAACGGATACCCGTAGAGCACCTCCGCCACCCGCGGCGAGCCGCAGGCCGGGCACCGCCTCGGCCGCCGCCTCGCCTCGTACCTCCGCGTCTCCACGGCAACAGCCCTCCATCTCGACGCCCGCCGCGGAGCATCCCATACCCGCCGGCTCAGGCCGCGAGCCTCCGGCCCACTGCGCCGATTCCGAAGGAGGGACTGACCAGCGACTCCAGACATCGATCATGGCCGAGACGGATACAACCGACACAAACCCGAAGAACGATCTGGTCCGGCACGGGAGCGCCGACTTCGAGGACACCCGGCACCTGGTCCGGGCGATCGACCGGGCGTCACGCCGCTGATGCACGCCTTCCGCAGCGGCAGCGTCGAGGCCGCCGAACGGCTCCTGCAGTGGGGCGCCGCCCCGCTCTCAGCCGCCCTAGGGAAAGCACCGCCCGGAAGCCGGATCCCTCACGCCGACGGCAACCACGGCGACAACGGCAACACGTAATCCATACGATTGGACGATTGGCGGGGCCCCCGGTCCCGCCTCTTTTTCCGGCAATCCAGAGAGGTTGACAAACCCCCTACGTGCGTTGACAAACAGCAGCAAGATAGTTTACAAATGGAGGCTGAATGTTTACAAAGTGCCATGCATGCCCATAGACGGTGACCGCTTCCGGCGCCGCGCCCTGGAGCTCGCCGCCCGGGACGGGCGCGGGCTCGGCTCACGCCTGGCCGCCGAATTCGGCATCTCGCGCGCGGCCGCGTCCGCGCGGCTGCGCGCCATGGTGCGCGAAGGGCTGCTGGTCGCCGAGGGGACGACCCGCTCCCGGACCTACCGGCTCGCCACCATCGACCGGGCCGATGCCTGCTACCGCACCGAGGGCCTCGACGAGGAGGTGGTCTGGCGGCTTCAGTGCCGGCCCGTGCTCCGCGACCTGCCGGAGAACGTCCGGGACATCTGGCATTACGGGATCACGGAGATGGTCAACAACGCCATCGAGCACTCCGGCTCCGCGACCATCGAGGTGCAGCTCCATCGGACGGCCCTCGACGCCACGTGCGCGGTCATCGACCATGGAATCGGCATCTTCCGCAAGATCCAGGAGGCGCTCGGGCTGATCGACCCGCGCGAGGCGATGCTGGAGCTCGCCAAGGGGAAGCTCACGACCGATCCCGAGCACCATACCGGGGAAGGCATCTTCTTCTCGTCCAAGGCCTTCGACCATTTCGAGATCCGATCGGGCAGCCTCGTCTTCGCCCACGACGACGGCGTGCCCGACGTCCTCGCCGAGCGCGAACCCGTCGAGGTCCGGGGCACGGTGGTCGTCATGCGGCTGCGCAACGACAGCACACGACGCCTGCGGGAGATCTTCGACCGCTTCGCCCAGCCCGAGGGCTACACCTTCTCCAGGACCATCGTGCCGGTGCGGCTCGCCGCCCTGGAAGGCGAGAAGCTGCTCTCCCGCTCCCAGGCGCGGCGCATCACCCGTCGCTTCGAGCGGTTCGAGCACGTCCTGCTCGACTTCCGCGGCGTCGAGGAGATCGGGCAGGCCTTCGCCGACGAGATCTTCCGCGTGTTCCGCCGCGAGCATCCCGCCGTCAGCCTCCAGCCCGTCAATATGGCGCCGAAGGTCGAGGCGATGGTCCGCCGCGCCCTGGCGGCGGCACGGACGTGACGCGAGCGCCCGCGGCGCGTGATTCCGCCGCCCCGGGCGCCGGCCGCAGCCTTCAGCATCGCTCCCGGGACTCGGACCCGCAGGCGGCGAGGAGGGCGTCGGCCAGCGCCTCGATCCGCTCCCGCATCGCCAGCCGCTCCAGCCACCGCGCCGGTATGCCGCCCGCGCCGAACGCCGCGCCGGCGAGCTGGCCGCACACGGCCCCCGTGGTGTCCGCGTCCTCGCCGAGGTTCACCGCCCTCAGGCAGGCCTCCTCGAAGCCGCCGCTGCGGCCCAGCGCCCACAGCGCCGCCTCCAGGCAATGAACCACGTATCCGCTCCCGCGGATCTCCGGCGGCTCCCGCTTCCGCCACGAGCCCCGCGCGACCGCCTCGATCTCGGGGCAGAGCGGCTCGCGCGCCCAGAGCCCCGCCACGGGCTCGTACATCGGCGCGAGCAGCCGCTCCAGCGGCTCGCCACGGAGGGCGCCCACGAGCAGGCCCGTGAAGTAGCGGCAGGCGTCCACTGCCGCCGGCGCGCCGTGGGTCGTCCGCGAGCACAGACCCGCCAGCCGCACCGCCTCCTCGGGCGCGTGCGCCCAGCGCAGGGCGATGGGCGCGATGCGCATCAGCGAGCCGTTGCCGGCGCTCCGCGGGTCCGTGGGCCCGGCGAAGGGGTCGCCCGTCTCCCGGAAGGTCTCCAGCGCTTGGTCCACCGTGTTGCCGATGTCGAAGCACTCCCCGGTCGAGGAGAGGTGCCCGCGATCGCGCCACATCAGGTAGCGGCGCATCTGGTCGGCGGGATCGAAGCCGCCCCGCTCCACCAGGCTCTCGGCAAGGCACAGGGCCAGTGGACGGATGACACCTCCA
>WFOW01000233.1 GCA_015487895.1 Gammaproteobacteria bacterium
CTCGGTGATCTCGATCTCGAGCATGGCGGGATCCATGCCCGCCCCGCGCACGAGCTCCGCCAGGCGGCGGGGCACGTCGGGCCGGCGAAGCTGGCAGGCCGAGACGTTGACGGCGAGCCGCGGCAGCGCGAGGCCGGCCGCCCGCAGGCGCGCCATGTCGGCGGCGGCCTTCGCCACCACCTGCTCGCCGAGGGGGCAGATGAGGCCGGTCTCCTCGGCGAGGGAGATGAAGCGCATCGGCGGCACGAGCCCGCGTTCCGGATGCCGCCAGCGCACCAGCGCCTCCACCCCCACCAGGCCGCCGTCGGCGAGCGAGAGCTGCGGCTGGTAGTAGACCACCAGCTCGTCCTGGCGCAGCGCGCGGCGCAGCTCGTTCTCCAGCGTGAGGCGGTCCTCCACCGCCGTGTCCATGTGCGGCTCGTACCAGCGCACGCCGTCGCCTTCCTGCTTGGCCGCATACATGGCGGCCTCGGCGTTCTTGAGCAGCGTCTCGGGGTCGTGGCCGTGGTGCGGGAAGAGCGCCATGCCGAGGGTGGCGGAGAGGTGGAGGTCGCGGCCCTCCACGCGCAGGGGCGTGTCCAGGCTGCGCATGAGGCGCTCGGCCATGCGCTCCGCCTCCGCCGGCGTCTCCACGCCCGCGAGCACCACGGCGAACTCGTCGCCGCCGGGACGCGCGAGCGTGTCGCCCTCGCGCAGCCCCTCGTGCAGGCGGTCGGCGACGAGGCGCAGCAGCTCGTCGCCCACGGTGTGCCCGAGGGTCTCGTTGACGAGCTTGAAGCGGTCGAGGTCGAGGAGGAGCAGGGCCACGTGCGCGCCCTCGCGGCGCGCGTAGGCGATGGCCTGGGTGAGGCGGTCGACGAGCAGCCAGCGGTTGGGCAGGCCCGTGAGCGCGTCGTGGTAGGCCTGGTGCCAGACGGTCTCCTCGGCCACGCGCCGCGCGCGGCGCTCGTCGGCCTCGCGCAGCTCGCGCTCCACCGCCGGCACCAGGCGCGCGAGGTTGTCCTTCATCAGGTAGTCGTGCGCGCCGGCCTTCATCGCCTGCACGGCGATCTCCTCGCCGATGGTGCCGGAGATGACGATGAAGGGGATGTCGAGCCCGCGCTCCTGCACCATGGCGAGGGCGTCGAAGGCGCTGAAGCGCGGCATGGCGTAATCGGCGAGGACGATGTCCCAGTCGTGCTCGTCCAGGGCCCGGGCCATGTCCTCGGGCGTGTCCACGCGGCGGTGCTCGGGCTGGTAGCCGCCGCGCCGCAGCGCGCGCAGGACGAGCTCGGCGTCGTCGGCCGAGTCCTCCACCAGCAGCACGCGCAGCGGCACGGACATGTCTAGGCCTGCGGCACCTCGTTCAGCAGCAGCCAGTACATGCCGAGCTGCCGCACCGCCTCCATGAACTGCTCGAAGTCGACCGGCTTGCGCACGTAGCTGTTGGCCCCGAGGTCGTAGCTGTCGACGATGTCGCGCTCCTCCGACGAGGAGGTGAGCACGACCACCGGCACGCGCCGGGTCAGCTCCTCGGCGCGCATGCGCTTGAGCACCTCGAGGCCGTCGACCTTGGGCAGCTTGAGGTCGAGCAGCACCACCTGCGGCCGATCGTGGGGATCCCGGCCCTCGTAGCGCCCGGTGCCGAACAGGTACTCGAGCGCCTCGACGCCGTCGCGGGCGACGACCACCTCGTTGGCGATGCGGTTCCTGCGCAGGGCGCGCAGGGTGAGGGCCTCGTCGTCCGGGTTGTCCTCGACCAGGAGTATGGTCTTGCCCCTGCACCCGTCCCGCATGGACGCGCCTCCTCTCCCCCCTGGGATCACACGATCCCCAACGAAAGCACGATCGTCCCGCCGACGCAAGCCCGTCAGGCGGACGGATCGCGCCGCGGCGTCTCGTCCTCCGGCCCCAAGGTGAAGCGGATCACCGCCCCTTCTCCCACCGCGCCTTCCGCCCACACGCGCCCGCCGTGGCGCTCGACCACGCGCCGCACCGTGGCGAGCCCGATGCCCGTGCCTTCGAACTCGTTCGCCGTGTGCAGCCGCTGGAAGGGCTGGAACAGCTTGCCGGCATAGGCCATGTCGAAGCCGGCGCCGTTGTCGCGCACATGGAATATCCGCTCGCCCCCGGCCTCTTCCCAGCCGAACTCGATGCGGGCCGGCTCGCGCCCGCGGGTGAACTTCCAGGCGTTCCCGATCAGGTTCTCCATCAGCGTCCACAGCAGGCGCGGGTCGCCGCGCACCACCGCGCCGGGGCGGATCTCCACCTCCACGCGCCTGCCGGGGTGCACATGGCGCAGGCTCTCGACCACCTCGCGCGCGATGGCGCTGAGGTCCACGGCCTCGCGGCGCAGCTCGCCGCGGGTGACCTGGGCGAGCGCCAGCAGGTCGTCGATGAGCCGGGCCATGCGCTGGGCGGCGGCGCGCACGCGCCGGAGGTGCTCGCGCCCCTCGGGGCCGAGGCGCTCGCCCTCGTCCTCGAGCACCGCGAGGCTGAAGCCGTCGATGGCCCGCAGCGGCGCGCGCAGGTCGTGCGAGACCGTGTAGGCGAAGGCCTCGAGCTCGCGGTTGAGCGCGCGCAGCTCCTCGGTGCGCGCGCGCACGTGGTCCTCGAGGCCCAGCACCAGCCCCTGCATCCGCAGGGCGATGGCGGTGATGCCGGCGAGCAGCTGCACGAGCCGCTCGTCTGCCTCGTCGAAGGGCCGCGGCTCGCGCCGGAAGAGCGAGACGCCCCCGACCACGCGCCCCTCGTCCACCACCGGTACCACGAGCGCCGCGCGCAGGCCGAAGGCGGCGGCCCGGTCCGCACCCACGCGCGGATCGGCGGCGATGTCCGCGACGCGCACCGGCTCGCCGTGGGCCGCTGCCCATCCGCACAGCCCACCGGCCTCGAGATCGAAGCAGGTGCCGGGCAGCAGGCCCACGTTCTCGCCGTCCACGGCGACGTAACGGCAGGTGCGCTCGTCCTCGCGCAGGGAAAAGGCGGCGACGTCGGCACGCACCAGCTCGCGTGCCGCCACGGCCACGGTGCGCCGCAG
>WFOW01000234.1 GCA_015487895.1 Gammaproteobacteria bacterium
GCCCGCGACGACCACGCTCGTGGTCCTCGAGCCCGGCACCGGCGCGCCCCCGGACGGGGGCCACGGCTCGTCCGCTGCGCGGATGCAGGAGCGCTGACGCTCCGCAATCCGGGCTTCCTGGTGTATAAAGGACTGCCATCCGGCGGGGCGCGCTGCGAGGAGCCCATGGCCCGCATCCTGGCCGTCGCCAACCAGAAGGGCGGGGTCGGCAAGACCACCACGTGCATCAACCTGGCCGCCTCCCTGGCGGCCATGCGCCGGCGCGTGCTGCTCGTCGACCTCGACCCGCAGGGCAACGCCACCATGGGCTGCGGGGTCGACAAGCACGCCCTCGAGCGCAGCGCCTACGAGGTGCTGGCCGAGGAGCTCCCGCCGGACCGCGCCGTGGTGCGCGTCGAGGCCGCGGGCTTCGACCTCCTGCCCGCCAACCGCGACCTCGCCGCGGCCGAGATGACGCTCCTGCAGGCGCGGCTGCGCGAGCAGCGCCTGCGGCTCGCCCTGCAGCGCGTGCGCGAGGACTACGACTGGGTGCTGATCGACTGCCCGCCGGCGCTGGGGCTCCTCACCCTCAACGCCCTCGCCGCCGCCGACGGCGTGCTGATCCCCATGCAGTGCGAGTACTACGCCCTCGAGGGGCTCACCGCCCTGCTCGAGACCATCGAGGCCGTGCGCGCCTCGGTCAACCGCGGCCTCGAGGTCGAGGGGGTGCTGCGCACCATGTTCGACCCGCGCAACCGCCTCGCCAACCAGGTCTCGGCGCAGCTCCTGGTCCACTTCCGCGACAAGGTCTTCCGCACCGTGATCCCGCGCAACGTGCGCCTCGCCGAGGCCCCGAGCCACGGGCTTCCGGCGCTCGCCTACGATCGCGCCTCGCGCGGGGCGCTCGCCTACCTGGCGCTCGCCGGCGAGATGCTGCGCCGCGCCGGCGCGCCGGTGGGGCTGGCCACCGCGGGCGGGACGGTCTGAGGCGGCCATGGCGGCGAGGCGCCGGGGGCTGGGACGCGACCTGACGGCGCTGCTCGGCGCGAGCGCCCCGCTCGCCTCGGGCGGCGAGGGCGAGCCCCTGCGGCACATCCCGGTCGAGCGCATCCGCCGCGGCCCCTGGCAGCCGCGGCGCGACTTCGACCCGGCCGCCCTCGAGGAGCTCGCCGCCTCCATCCGTGCCCAGGGCGTGCTGCAGCCGGTCGTGGTGCGCCCGGCGGGAGACGCCTACGAGCTCGTCGCGGGCGAGCGCCGCTGGCGCGCGGCCCAGATGGCCGGCCTCGCGGAGATCCCGGCGGTGGTGCGCGAGGTGGACGACCGCACCGCCGTCGCGCTCGCCCTCATCGAGAACATCCAGCGCCGGGACCTCAACCCCATCGAGGAGGCCCGCGGCCTGGCGCGCCTGATCGACGAGCACGGCCTCACCCACCAGGAGGCGGCCGAGGCCGTGGGCCGCTCGCGCGCGGCCGTGAGCAACCTGCTGCGGCTCCTCGAGCTGGACGCCGAGGTCCGGGCGATGGTGGAGCGGGGCGAGCTCGAGATGGGCCACGCGCGGGCGCTCCTCGCGCTCCCGCCGGCGCGCCAGCGCGAGGCCGCCGCCCGGGTGGCGGCCCGCGGGCTCTCGGTGCGCGAGACCGAGCGCCTGGTGCGGCGGCTGCGCGCCGCGGCGGCCCCGGCGCCTCCGGCCGCACGCCGCGACCCCGACGTCGCGCGCCTCGAGCAGGCGCTGTCGGAGCGGCTCGGCGCACCGGTGCGCCTCGAGCACCGCGGGCGCGGCGGGCGGATCGTGATCCGCTACACCAGCCTGGAGGAGCTCGACGGCATCCTGGAGCGGCTCGGCGGATCGGATCCCTCGTCCGGGCAGGGGGCTTTTTGATGGGCCCATAAGCCCGCGTTGACCGCCGCGGGGCGGCTCCTTATACTTGCGCGCCCCGGCGGCGGGCCGCCGGGTTTTCTGTGCGCCCGTGCCCCGGTCCGACGGGGCCCGAGGGAGGGGGCGAGTGGCCGAGGCGCAAGCCTGGTGGTGGACGGCCGGCGGCCTGCTCGCGGGCGCCGTCGCCGGAGCTATCCTGGCCGGCGGCGCCGGGGCGCTCGCCGGCGCCTACGGCGCGG
Organism: Gammaproteobacteria bacterium; assembly: GCA_015487895.1. Taxonomy (GTDB): domain Bacteria; phylum Pseudomonadota; class Gammaproteobacteria; order S144-34; family S144-34; genus S144-34. The sequence continues at coordinate 2,095 of WFOW01000234.1, forward strand.
CGAGCGCCGCCGCCACCGCGCTCGTGACCCGGCGGCACCTGCGGCGCGCGGCGGGCCTCGACCCCGCCGCCGTCCTGCGCCGCGGCCTGCGCTGCGAGCTCGAGCGCCTGGCGCTCGCCGCGGCGCTGCTCGCTGCCGGCTTCGCGCTCCTCCCGCTGGAACCCCTGAGCCTGCTGGCCGGCTTCGCGCTCGGCGTGGCGGGCACCACGGGCGGCGCCTACGTCCACATGACGGCAGCGGCAGGCAGGCACTGATGGCGACCGGCGAGATCACCGCGGGCGAGTACATCAAGCACCACCTCACGAACCTCACCTTCGGGCGCTTCCCCGACGGCACCTGGGGGTGGGCGCGGGATGCCGCCGACGTGCAGGCCATGGGCTTCTGGGCCTTCCACGTCGACTCGCTCGCCTGGTCGGTGGGCCTCGGCGCGCTCTTCCTGTGGTGGTTCCGGCGCGTGGCGCGGCGGGCCACCGCCGGCGTGCCCGGAGGCGCGCAGAACTTCGTCGAGTGGATCGTCGAGTTCGTCGACGCGAACGTGCGCGGCTCCTTCAGCGCGCGCAACGACCTGGTGGCACCGCTGTCGCTGACGATCTTCGTGTGGATCTTCCTGATGAACCTGATGGACCTGGTCCCGGTGGACTGGATCCCGCAGCTCGCCCACCTCCTCGGCGTGCCCTACATGAAGATCGTGCCCTCCACCGACCCGAACGTCACCTTCGGCATGGCCTTCGTGGTCTTCGGGCTCATGCTCTACTACAGCGTCAGGATCAAGGGGCTGGGGGGCTTCGTGGGCGAGCTCGCCTTCCAGCCCTTCGGCCGCTGGGGCGCGCCCATCAACCTCGTGCTCGAGGGCGTGGCGCTCATCTCCAAGCCCGTCTCGCTGGCCCTGCGGCTGTTCGGCAACATGTACGCCGGCGAGACCATCTTCATCCTCATCGCCCTCATGTACGGCGCGGGCTGGATCCTGGGCGTCTTCGGCGGCCTGCTCCAGCTCGGCTGGGCGATCTTCCACGTGCTGATCATCACGCTGCAGGCCTTCATCTTCATGGTGCTGACCATCGTCTACCTCGACATGGCGCACCAGGAGCATCACTGAGGCGGCGGCGTCCGGTTCTGGTTCGAGGCAAGGCTCTACGGGAGAGGAGAAATGGAGACGGCTCTGCTCTACATCGCGGGTGGTCTGATGATGGGCCTCGGCGCGCTGGGCGCCGCCATCGGCATCGGCATCCTCGGCGCGCGCTTCCTCGAGGGCGCGGCGCGCCAGCCCGAGCTCATCCCCATGCTGCGCACGCAGTTCTTCATCGTCATGGGCCTGGTCGACGCCGTGCCGATGATCTCGGTCGGCATCGCACTCTACGTGCTGTTCGCCGTGGCGACGGGCTGAGGCGCGCGCGGCCGCGGGCCGCCTGCAGCGAGGTGCGAGCATGAACCTCAACGCCACCCTCATCGGCCAGTCGATCACCTTCCTGGTGTTCGTCTGGTTCTGCATGAAGTACATCTGGCCGCCGCTGACGCGCGCGCTCGAGGAGCGGCGCAGGAAGATCGCCGACGGCCTGGCGGCCGCCGAGCGCGGCCGGCGCGAGCAGGAGCTCGCCGCCAGGCGCGCCGCCGAGGTCATCCACGAGGCCAAGGAGCAGGCGGCCGACATCATCGCCCGCGCCGAGCGGCGCGCGGCCGAGATCGTCGAGGAGGCCAAGGCCGAGGCGCGCGCCGAGGGCGAGCGCATCCTCGCCGCCGCCCGCAGCGAGATCGAGCAGGAGATCCACCGCGCGCGCGAGGAGCTGCGCCGCCAGGTGGCGGCGCTCGCCGTGGCGGGCGCCGAGCGCATCCTCGAGCGCGAGGTCGACGAGCGCGCCCACGCCAGGCTCCTCGACGAGCTGGCGGCCGGGCTCTGAGGGCGAGCGGGGAGCGCCATGGCCGAGACCGCCGCCATCGCCCGCCCCTATGCGCGCGCCGCCTTCGCCGTCGCCCAGGCCCACGGCGAGGTCGACGCCTGGTCGCGGCTGCTCGCCTTCGCCGCGGCGGCCGTGCGCGATCCCACCCTGCGCGCGCTGCTCGACAGCCCGCGCCTGACCCGCGCCCAGGCCGCCGAGCTCATGGAGCGCGTGTGCGCGGACGTGCTCACCCCGCGCGGGCGCAACTTCCTGCGGCTGCTGGCCGAGCGCCGGCGGCTGCCGCTGCTGCCCGAGATCGCCGAGCGCTTCGAGCGGCTGCGCGCCGAGGCCGAGGGCACGGTGCGCGCCGAGGTGGTGAGCGCGCGCCCGCTGGACGAGGCCGCGCGCGCGCGCCTGGCCGAGGCGCTCGCGCGCCGGCTGGGGCGCCGCGTCGAGCTCGAGACGCGCGTCGATCCCGCGCTGCTCGCCGGCGCCGTGGTGCGCGCCGGCGACGTCGTGATCGACGGCTCGGCGCGCGCGCGGCTGCGGCGCCTGGCCGAGCGCCTGGCGCGCTGAGGGCGGCCACGAATTCCACCGAAACCGGCTCCGAGGGCAAAGTAGCGATGCAACAGCTGAACCCGAGCGAGATCAGCGAGCTCATCCGCCAGCGCATCGAGGGCTTCGAGGCGGCGGCGGAGGCGCGCACCGAGGGCACCATCGTCAGCCTCACCGACGGCATCGTCCGCATCCACGGGCTGGCCGACGCCATGTACGGCGAGATGCTCGAGTTCCCGGGCGGCACCTACGGGCTCGCCCTCAACCTCGAGCGCGACTCGGTCGGGGCCGTGGTGCTCGGCGACTACAAGCACCTCTCCGAGGGCGACAAGGCGCGCTGCACCGGCCGCATCCTCGAGGTGCCGGTGGGCGAGGCCCTGCTCGGGCGCGTGGTCAACGCCCTCGGCGCCCCCATCGACGGCAAGGGCCCCATCGAGTGCAAGGAGACCTCCCCGATCGAGAAGGTGGCGCCCGGCGTGATCACGCGCCAGTCGGTGAGCCAGCCGGTGCAGACCGGCCTCAAGGCCATCGACTCGATGGTGCCCATCGGGCGCGGCCAGCGCGAGCTCATCATCGGCGACCGCCAGACCGGAAAGACCGCGGTCGCGATCGACACCATCATCAACCAGAAGGGCACGGGCATCCGCTGCATCTACGTCGCCATCGGCCAGAAGGCCTCCACGGTGGCCGCCATCGTGCGCAAGCTCGAGGAGCACGGCGCCATGGAGCACACCATCGTCGTGGCGGCGACCGCGGCCGAGTCGGCGGCGCTGCAGTACATCGCCCCCTACGCCGGCTGCGCCATGGGCGAGTACTTCCGCGACCGCGGCGAGGACGCCCTCATCGTCTACGACGACCTCACCAAGCAGGCCTGGGCCTACCGACAGATCTCGCTGCTGCTGCGCCGCCCGCCCGGGCGCGAGGCCTACCCCGGCGACATCTTCTACCTGCACTCGCGC
>WFOW01000235.1 GCA_015487895.1 Gammaproteobacteria bacterium
CAGCGCCAGGAACGCGGGCACCCCGAGCAGGGCCGTCACCACGCCCACCGGGAGCTCGCGCGGGGCGGCGAGGCCGCGCGCGAGCGTGTCGGCGGCCGCCAGCAGGGCTCCGCCTGCGAGCGCCGCGCCCGGCAGCAGCCAGCGGTGGCGGCGCAGCCCCAGGAGGCGCACCGCATGCGGCACCAGCAGCCCGACGAAGCCCACGGCCCCGGCGGTGCTCACGGCCACGGCCGCAAGGAGCGAGGCGAGCACGTAGAGCGCGGCCTCGGTTGCCGCCACCGGCACGCCCGCGACCGCCGCCCGCAGGCGCCCGAGGCCGAGGGCGTCGAGGGCCGGGGCGAGCACCAGCGCCAGCGCCGCGCCGAGCGCCAGCACCGCGAGCGCGGGGCCCGGGGCCGGCACGTGGCCCAGGTCGCCCATCAGCCAGAACAGCATGCCCGGCAGGCGCTCGGCGGGCGCGAGGCTGAGGAGGAAGGCGACCACCGCGCCCCAGCCCATGGCCACGGCCACGCCCGTGAGCAGCAGCAGCGTCGGCGTCGCCCGCGGGCCGCCGGCGAGGCCGAAAACGAGGGCCATGGTGAGCAGCGCCCCGGCGAAGGCGGCGGGCGCGCTCCAGGCCGCCGGCAGGCCCAGCAGCAGCGCGGCGAGGGCCGCGGCCGAGGCCCCGCCCGAGACGCCGAGGACGTAGGGCTCGGCGAGGGGGTTGCGGAGCAGGGCCTGCATGAGCGCGCCGGCGAGCCCCAGGAGCCCCCCCACGGCGAAGGCCGCCAGCGCCCGCGGCAGGCGCAGCTCGCGCACGATGGCGACGGCCGCCGGGTCGCCCGCCCCCGCGAGCGCCCGCGCCACCGTGGCCGCGTCGAGGCCGGCCGCCCCCGTCAGCAGGGCGCCGGCGAGGCTGGCCGCGGCGAGGGCGGCGACGAGGGCGAGCCGCGCCCCGGGCCGCGGCCCGCTCACGGCGCGCCGGCGCCTCCCGCCGACTCCCCGTCCTCGCCGGGCTTCCCGCGCAGGCTGATCACGGGCCAGCCACGCTCGCGCGCCACGCGCGCGAGCCGCGGGTCCGGGTCGACCGCCACCGGATGCTCGACGAGCTCGAGCAGCGGCAGGTCGTTGTGGGAGTCGCTGTAGAACCAGCTCCCGGCGAGGTCGAGCCCGCGCTCGGCGAGCCAGGCCCGCAGGCGGCGCACCTTGCCCTCGCGGAAGGCGGGGATGCCGGCGTGGCGGCCGGTGTAGCGCCCGTCGGGCCCGCGCTCGGGCTCGGTGGCGATCAGGTCCTCGACCCCTAGCAGGCGGGCGATGGGGCCGGTGATGAAGCGGTTGGTGGCGGTGATGATCACGGGGCGGTCCCCGGCGGCGCGGTGGCGCGCGACGAGCGCGCGCGCGGCGGGGAGGATGCGCGGCTCGATCTCCTCGCGCAGGAAGCGCCCGCGCAGGTCCTCGAGCCGGTCGGGCTCGAGGGCGGCGAGCGGTGCGAGCTGGTGGCGCAGGAAGGCGTCGATGTCGAGCGTGCCGCGCAGGTAGTCCTCGTAGAAGCGGCGGTTCTCGGCCTCGTAGCGTGCGCCGTCGACCACCCCCTCGCGGGCCAGGAAGCGGCCCCAGAGGTAGTCGCTGTCGCCGTCGATCAGCGTCTCGTCGAGGTCGAAGAGGGCGATGGCCATGCGCGCAGCCGTCCCGCGGTGCGGCGGGGAGTGTGCCGGAAAGGGGCCTCGCTGCAAAGCGCCGGGCGCCGGGCGGTTTGCCGCCCGCCGGCGCCCTGTGGAAGAATGGGGACGGCGCCACGGGGTGCCTGGAGGTTGTCAAGTGATTGATTCGGAAGGGTTCCGCCTGAACGTCGGGATCGTCCTGTGCAACGCCGAGGACCGCGTCTTCTGGGGGCGGCGCTGCGGGCAGGACGCCTGGCAGTTTCCCCAGGGCGGGATCCGCTCCGGCGAGACGCCCGAGGAGGCCGCGCTGCGCGAGCTGGAGGAGGAGACGGGGCTGCGCCCCGAGCACGTGCGCATCCTGGGGCGCACGCGCGGCTGGCTGCGCTACCGGCTGCCGCGGCGGCTGGTGCGGCGCGGCCGGCGCCCGGCGTGCGTGGGCCAGAAGCAGATCTGGTTCCTGCTGCGCCTCGTGGGCGAGGACTCGGCCGTGCGCCTCGACGCCAGCCCCCACCCGGAGTTCGACCGCTGGCGCTGGGTCGACTACTGGCTGCCGCCGCGCGAGGTGGTCTTCTTCAAGCGCGAGGTCTACCGCCAGGCCCTCACGGAGCTCGAGCCCTACCTGCGGGCGCCGGCGGCGCCCGCCGCCGGCGAAGGGCGCGCCTGAGGGCCGGGGGGGCGGATTGCTCGAGCGGCTGCGGCGCATCGTGCAGCAGGTGGCCGGGGCGCGCAGCCTCGGCCAGGCCCTGGAGCTGATCGTCGAGGAGGTCCGCGCCGCCCTCGGCACCGACGTCTGCTCCATCTACCTCGCCGAGCGCGACACCGGGCGGCTCGTGCTGATGGCCACGCGCGGGCTCGCCCCGCAGGCCGTCGGGCGCGTCGCGCTCGGCCCCGGCGAGGGCCTGGTGGGGCTCGTCGCGGCCCGCGCCGAGCCCGTCAACCTCGAGGACGCCCCTTCGCACCCGCACTTCAAGTACATCGCCGAGACCGGCGAGGCGCCCTTCCACGCCTTCCTGGGCGTGCCCGTCATCCACCAGCGCCGCGTGCGCGGTGTGCTGGTCGTGCAGCAGCGCGAGCGCCGACGCTTCGACGAGGACCACGTCACCTTCCTCGTGACGCTCGCCGCGCAGCTCGCCGGCGTGATCGCCCACGCCGAGGCCGTCGGCGGGCTCGAGCTCGGCAACGGGGAGGGCGCGCCCGCCGCGCCGGAGCCCGCCGCCCCGCCGCGCCGGCGCGTGCTGGACGGCCTGCCGGGCGCGCCGGGGGTGGCGCTCGGCACGGCGGTGGTGGTCTACCCGCCGGCCGAGCTCGACGCCGTGCCCGACCGTCCGGCCGCCGACGTCGCCGCCGAGGAGGCGGCCTTCCGCGAGGCGGTGGCGGCGGTCACCGAGGAGTTCCGCCGCCTCCAGGCCCGCCTCGGCCCGCAGCTCAAGGCCGAGGACCGCGCGCTCTTCGACGCCTACATCCTCATGCTCTCGGGCGACAGCCTGGTGACGGACACGGTCGCGCGCATCCGCGCCGGGAGCTGGGCGCCGGGGGCCCTGCGCGAGACCATCGAGGAGCACGCGCGCGTCTTCGACGCCATGGACGACCCCTATCTCCGCGAGCGCGCCGCGGACGTGCGCGACCTCGGCCGGCGCATCCTCGCCCAGCTCCAGGCGGCGCGGCGCGAGAGCCGCGACTGGCCCGAGCGCACGGTGCTGGTGGGCGAGCAGATCACCGCGGCGGACCTCGGCGAGGTGCCGGCGGGGCGGCTCGCGGCCATCGTCTCGGCGCACGGCTCGCGCTCCTCGCACGTGGCCATCCTCGCCCGCGCGCTCGGCATCCCCGCCGTGATGGGCGTGGCCGAGCTTCCCATCCAGCGCCTGGAGGGACGCGAGGTGGTCGTGGACGGCTACCGCGGGCGGCTCCACGTCCAGCCTACGGGGCAGGTGCGCGAGGAGTTCCTGCGGCTCGCGCGCGAGGAGGAGGAGCTGCGCGCGGGCCTGAGCGAGCTCGCCGCGCAGCCCAGCGTCACCCCGGACGGCGAGCACGTGCCGCTGCTGGCCAACACGGGCCTGCTCGCCGACATCACCCCCTCGCTCACCAGCGGCGCCGAGGGCATCGGCCTCTACCGCACCGAGATCCCCTTCCTCATGCGCGAGCGCTTCCCGGGCGAGGAGGAGCAGCGGCGCATCTACCGCCAGGTGCTCGAGGCCTTCGCCCCGCGCCCGGTGACGCTGCGCACCCTCGACGTGGGCGGCGACAAGAACCTCGCCTACTTCCCGGTGCACGAGGCCAACCCCTTCCTCGGCTGGCGCGGCATCCGCATCACGCTCGACCACCCGGAGATCTTCCTCACGCAGCTTCGGGCGATGCTGCGCGCCAGCGCCGGGCTCGGGAACCTGCAGATCCTGCTGCCCATGGTGAGCGGCGTGGAGGAGGTCGACGACGCGGTGCTGCTCATCCGTCGCGCGCGCGAGGAGCTGGCCGAGGAGGGCGAGGCGGTGCCGGAGCCGCGCGTGGGCGTCATGGTGGAGGTGCCCTCGGCGGTGTACATGGCGCGGCGGCTCGCCGCGCGCGTGGACTTCCTGTCGATCGGCACGAACGATCTCATCCAGTATCTGCTCGCCGTCGACCGCAACAACGAGCGCGTGGCCGAGCTCTACGAGCCCTTCCATCCCGCGGTGCTCGCCGCGGTGCAGGCGGCCGTCGACGGCGGCCACGCCGCCGGCCGTCCCGTGAGCGTCTGCGGCGAGATGGCGGGCGATCCCGCGGCGGCGCTGCTGCTCCTCGGCATGGGCGTGGACAGCCTCAGCATGAGCGCCTCCTCGCTGCCGCGCGTCAAGTGGGTCGTGCGCAGCTTCACGCGCGCCGAGGCGCGGGCGCTGCTCGAGGAGGCGCGCGCGCTGGAGCACCCCCACGAGGTGCGCGAGCGCGTGGAGGCCGCGCTGGAGGCGCGCGGCCTCGGGGGCCTGGTGAGGGCCGGCAAGTGAGCGCGGGCGGCGCCTGGGGGCTGGACCCGCGCAGCCAGTGGGCGCGCCAGCTCCTGACGCCCCTGGTGGTGGTGCCCCTGGTGGCGGGGGCCTTCGCCCTGCTCCTCGACCTGCCGGTGCTGCGGCCGGAGTGGGTGCGCCACAGCCTCGCAACAGGGCTGGCGCTCGCGCTGCCGGGCGCGCTGCTCGCGCTCGCCTACCGCCGGCGGCTGCGCCGGGATCCGCCGCCGGGTGCCGGCTGGATCTCGCGGCGGCTCGCCGCCGGCGCGGCGCTCGCCGACCTGCCGGCCTACGTGGGCGTGGCGGGGTTCCTGGGCGGGCGGCCCGTGTGGGAGCTCGCGGCGCTCACCGCCGCCTCGGTGGCGGTGCTGGCCCTGCTGCGCCCACCCGCTGCCGGCGGCGCCCCCTCCGGCCGGCGCTAGCCGAGGGCGTCGGCCGGCACGATCAGCGCCGGCATCGCGCCCACGGGGACCGGCACCGCCTTGCCGGCGTCGGCGAGGGCGTGGCGGTCGCCCGCGTGAGCCCGAGCACGGTCTTCTCCCGCGGGATCCGATCCGGTCGGGAGAATAACCATTTTGGTAGCAAGTGTATTGATCTGGGTCAAAAACCGGCCGCCTCGCGCGGCCGGAGCCCCCACGACGGTGCCACCACGACCCGCAGCCGCGCGTGGGCGGCGCGCAGCGCCGCCTCCACCGTCGCCGGGTCGGGCCCGCGCGCGAACACGAAGCCCAGGTAGCTCGCCCCTTCCGGGAGCGGCACGAGCGTGCTGCCCTCGCGCAGGGCGATCTCCACCGCCTCGACGCCCGGCACGCGCTGGGCCGCCAGCACGCCCTCGACCCGACGCAGCACGCCCGCAGCCGGCGTGGGCAGCATCAGGACGCCTGCGGCCTCGTCCGGGCGCTCGAGCGCGAGGGGCGCGCCCGCCGCGTGGGCGAGCACGAGCGTCTCGAGGCCGTGGCCGGTCCCGAAGCGCAGCAGCCGCGCGCACTCGCCGCCGATGGTGCGCGCGGCGATCTCGAGGATCCAGGCCTCGCCCGAATGCCAGCGCACCTCGGCGTGCACCGGCCCGTGGCGCAGGCCGTAGGCCGCGCAGCCCGCCTCCACCACCTCGGCGATGCGCCGCTGCGCGGCGGCCGGCAGGCGGCTCGGCATGACGTAGTAGGTCTCCTCGAAGAACGGCCCCTCGAGGGGG
>WFOW01000236.1 GCA_015487895.1 Gammaproteobacteria bacterium
CCTGTGGCTGAACCGGGCGAGCTTCTCCCTGCCCCCGAGCTGAGCCCGCGGCCCGCGGCTAGGGCTTCCAGACGGCCCGGCCGCCGCATGGCCGCCATCGACGAGGCGAGCGGCGGCCGGGCCGTCTGGAAGCCCTAGCCGCGGGCCGCGGGCTCAGCTCGGGGGCAGGGAGAAGCTCGCCCGGTTCAGCCACAGGTGCGCGTAGATGGCGGCGGCGTAGCCGAGCGCGATCGCCGGCGTCCAGCGCAGGTGCGTGAAGAAGGTGTAGTGGCCGCGCGCCTGCCCCATGAGCGCCACGCCGGCGGCCGAGCCGATCGAGAGCAGGCTCCCGCCCACGCCCGCCGTCAGCGTGATGAGCAGCCACTGGCCGAGCGACATGTCCGGGCTCATGGTGAGCACCGCGAACATGATGGGGATGTTGTCGATCACGGCCGAGAGCACGCCCACGGCGACGTTGGCGAAGGTCGCGCCCATCTCGACGTAGAGCCGCTCCGAGACCATCTCCAGGTACCCGATGAAGCCGAGGCCGCCCACGCACAGCACCACGCCGTAGAAGAACAGGAGCGTGTCCCACTCGGCGCGCGCGATGCGGCGGAAGACGTTGAAATGCGCGTCGGTGGCGCTCTCGGGCACGGCGTCCAGGTCGATGCCGTTCTGTGCCCCCGCTCCACGGCGCGCCGTCATCTTGAGCACGTAGTCGTAGAGCTGCAGGTAGCCGAGGCCGGTCATCATGCCGAGCACCGGCGGCATGTGCAGGAAGTTGTGGAAGGCGACCGCCGTGGCGATGGTGCAGCCGAAGAGCGCCACCACCCCCAGGGCCCCGCGCTTCATCTCCACGCGCTCCTCGCTCGGCGCCGGCGCTCCGCGCGGGATGGCCAGGTGCATCAGCGCGGCGGGCACGACGTAGTTGACGACCGAGGGCACGAAGAGCTGGAAGAAGGTCCAGAACTCGACCAGCCCCTTCTGCCACACCATCAGCGTGGTGATGTCGCCGAAGGGGCTGAAGGCGCCGCCGGCGTTGGCGGCGACGACGATGTTGATGCTGGCGAGCCCGATGAAGCGCGGGTTGTCCTTGCCCACCGCGAGCACCACCGCGCACATGACGAGCGCCGTGGTCAGGTTGTCGATCACGGGCGAGAGGAAGAAGGCGAGGACGCCCGTGAGCCAGAACAGGCTGCGGTAGCCGAAGCCGCGGCGCACCAGCCATGCGCGCAGCGCCTCGAAGACGAGGCGGTCCTCCATGGCGTTGACGTAGGTCATCGCCGCCAGGAGGAACAGGAACAGCTCGGCGAACTCGAGCAGGTTGTGGCGCATGGCGGCCTCGGCCTCGGCCGAGAGGCCGTGGCCGGCGTAGACCCCGGCGATCAGCGCCCAGATCGCGCCGGCGGCGAGGATCACGGGCTTGGACTTGCGCAGCCGCGTGAACTCCTCGGCCATGACCAGCAGATAGGCCACGGCGAAGATCACCAGCGCGGCGATCCCCACCGGGTGGGCCGTGAGATCGATGCGGTCCTGCGCCTCGGCGGCCGCCGCCGCGCCCGGGACCAGGGCGCAGGCCCCCAGGATGGGCATCCAGCGCTTCACCTGACTCTCCCCCCTCGAGATCGCGGGCGGCGCGACTATACCCGAAGAGCGGCGCGGCGGCGAAGGTGGGCACCTCCGGCGCACGCCAGATCAAGGCCTTGGCGCTGACGCAGGCCCCGGCCGGCTGCTAAGGTGCCCCCATGGAAGGGGACCCGGCAGCCCTGGTGCGGCTCGCGGTGGCGCTCGCCGCCGGGCTCCTGATCGGGATCGAGCGCGGCTGGCGCGCGCGCGAGGCGCGCGAGGGCACGCGCGTCGCCGGCGTGCGCACCTTCGGGCTCGTCGGCCTGCTCGGGGGGCTGTGGGGCGAGCTCGCCGGGCGGCTCGACCCGCTCTTCCTCGCGGCGGGCTTCCTCGCCTTCGCCGCCGTCGCCGTCGCCGGGCATCTCGCGGCCGTGCGGCTCGACCGCGACGTGGGCATCACCACGGTGGTCGCCGCGCTCGTCACCTTCGCCCTCGGGGCGCTTGCCGCCCACGGCGAGCTGGTGGTGGCCGCCGCGGGGGCCGTGGTCACGGCGCTGCTGCTCAGCCTCAAGCCGGCGCTGCACGCCTGGCTGCGCCGGCTCGCGCCCGTTGAGCTGCGCGCCGCGCTGCAGCTCGCCCTGATCTCCATCGTGGTGCTGCCGGTGCTGCCCGACCGCGGCTACGGCCCCTGGCAGGCCCTCAACCCCTACGTGCTGTGGTGGATGGTGGTGCTCATCGCCGCCCTCTCCTTCGCCGGCTACGCCGCGATGCGCATCGTCGGCCCTGGCCGCGGCGTGCTCCTGACGGGGCTGCTTGGGGGGCTGGCCTCCTCCACGGCGGTGGCCCTGGGGCTCGGCCGCCTGGCCCGCGACCTCGGGGCACCGCGGCTGCTCGCCGCCGGCATCGTGGTGGCCTCGGCGACCATGTTCCCGCGCATGCTGGTCGAGGTGGCCGCCGTGAACCCCGGCCTGGTCCCCGCCGCCGCGCCGCCGCTGGGGATCATGACCGCGCTCGCCTTCCTAGCCGCCTGGGTGCTGGCGCGCCGCAGCGGCGGGCCGGCGCCGGGCGTGCCGCTGGGCAACCCGCTGCGCCTGGGCCAGGCCCTCCAGTTCGGGCTGCTCCTTGCGGCGGTCACGCTGGCCGCCCATGCCTTCGAGGCATGGCTGGGCGACGAGGGGGTCTACGCGCTCGCGGCGGTCGCGGGCCTGGGCGATGTCGACGCCGTCACGCTGGCGCTGGCGCGCATGGCGGACGAGGGGCTCGAGGCCTCCGTGGCCGTGCGCGGCATGGTGCTCGCCGCGGTCGTGAACACCGCGGTCAAGGCGGGGCTCGCCGCCGCGGCGGGCGGGCGCACGCTCGGTTTCCATGTGGCTGTGGCGCTCGCGCCCACGGTGCTCGCGGGCGCCGCCTTTCTCCTCGCGGTCACCTAGGCCCGCGTGCGGGCCCAGCGACGCTCCGGCCGCGCGGCCGCAGCGCGCAGCGCTCCGCGCTGCGTGCAAGGGCGGCAACCCCACGGCAACGGGTGCTTGGGGGATCCGATGGTGGGCGCTCCAGGGATCGAACCTGGGACCTCTGCCGTGTGAAGGCAGCGCTCTCCCGCTGAGCTAAGCGCCCGCGCAGGGTGGGAGGCGGATTCTATGCCCGCCGCGCGCGGCCGGTCAAACCGCCCGCCGCCGCGGCCGGGCGCGGCGGAAGAGGATGAAGGTGAGGTCGTCGGGCTTGTGGGGGCGCGCCGCGGCGGGGGCGGCCATGCGCTCGGCGCAGGCGGCGGCCAGGCGCGCGGCGGCCGCAGCCAGGGGGCC
>WFOW01000237.1 GCA_015487895.1 Gammaproteobacteria bacterium
CTCGCGGATTGCGGGCAGATCGTCGAGGAGCGCGACGCGGAGATCGCCGCTGTGCGGAACGACGAAGGGCGGACGGTCATCGAGATCGAGAAGCCCGAGGGATTCGTTCTCGACGTCGCCGTGTGGGAGCTCGGCAAGGATCTCGCACGGGAGCTGGACGCCGCTCCGGCGCACGATGCGGAGCGGAGGCGCCACTTCCTGTGGGGGTCGCACACGACTTTTGCGCGACCCTCAGACCTGTACCGCCATCTGGTGTTCGGCCATGTCTACGAGAACCGCAGGCAATGGCCGCACTACTGGCGCATATGCTCCGAGAACGACGCTCATGCGCTGTACGTGGTGCTTACGGGGCTGTACCGGGCGACGGGCAAGCGCATCTACGACCTCCTGCGCAGGCAGGTGATTCTCAGCGTTCTCGATCGGCAGGGGGAAGATGGGGGGTGGCGGCACGGAGAGTGGACCGACCTTTGCGAGGCGCACTTCCGGCTTCACGCGAGCGCGCTGCACCTGCTGATGGACGCGGCCGACGAGTTCGGGCCACAGGGGCTGGAGGAGCCTCTGGAACGGGGCATCGCCTTCCTGGTTGGGCATGCGGACCGCCTCGAGGACGGGCCGTGGTTCCTGCACGACTCGCTGGAGACCAGCCCCGAGAGGATGCGGCACAGCCCTTTCCGGTGGGTGGAGAGCCGCGCCCTCGGGAAGTCGCCTGCGAACATGCTGGTGCTCAACACGCATCTCGACACCCTCGTGGCGCTCGCGCGGCGTGCCCGGCGGACCGGCGACCCGGCCCTGCGGGAGGCCGTCGCAGGCGGGCGCAGGACGGCGGCACGCCTGCTTGGCGCACGTCCGGCCGAGCCGCTCTACCGGCTGCTGTGCTCCGCGGCGAACCTGAGCTTCCTTCCTCGCGCGAGGGGACGTCGCCTGCCCTGGCCCTTGCGCGCGTGGAAGCGTATCGGATGGAAATACGTGCTGCCGCGGATGCATCACATCCGGGCCCGCTTCCCGCGTCTCGTCATGCCCGGCGGATACGTCGAGCGTGCGGTAACGCTGCAGGGGTCGCCGCTCGACTACCACGCGATCAACGTCATGGACATGGCGCGCGCGGCGCGTGTCCTGCCGGATGACCGGAGCTGGCTGGTGCGGCTGGCGGAGGACGGCGCGCGCTTCGTGGAGCGGTACGGAATCCTCGAGCGCTGGGCGGAGGAGGAGCGGTGGCGTTACGCCCTGGGCTTCTGGTGCGAGGCGCTCTATCACCTCTGTCTGCTGGATCGAAGCGGCCACAGATGGCGGCATCGGCTCGCCGGCGCGCTGGTCGCGGCCGAGCGGGCCGGCGTGGGAATTGCGCCGTCCCTCCTGGGCGGCAACGGGGAGGCCGTGCCATGGTCGGCGCAGCGTCCGACGCCGAGCGTGGATGCGGAAGGCTTGCGGTTGGTGAACCTGTGCGCCGAGGACGGCGAGGAGTGGCTGCTGGTGAATGTGAGCGGCACGCCGCAGCGGTTCCCGGAGAGGCTTCGCCGGAGCTGCGTCGTCAAGGGCTCGAGCGGGGGCCCTCGTGCCGTGCCTGAAAGCCTTGGACCCGGGGATTGGCTCCTCTTGGGCTCCCTCCGGAAGGCGGCCTGATGCGCATCGGAATTGTGGCGCCGGAGTTCCCGCCCGACGTCGGGGGGGTGGAGACCTACTCGTTCGAGCTGGCGCGCGCCCTGCACGCGCGCGGGCACGAGGTCACGGTCTTCGCGCGGCGGGACGGCCGGGAGGGCCCCGCGCCCGCGGGCGTGGGGCGCGTGGGCTGCCTCACGGCGGACCGGCGGCGCGATCGTGTCGCGCTCCGCGGCCAGCCGGTCGATGCGTGGGTCGCGACCAACGCCGCCTACGCCTGGCTGGCGCTGGAGGATGCGCGCCCCGTGGTGGTCTGCGTGCACGGCAACGACTTCCTCCGGCCCTACGTGCTCTGCGAGCGGCCGAGGCTGGCGCGCGGCCCGCTATGGCGTCTGGCGCGGGCGCTGGCGCCGCTCGAGCGGCGGATGGCCCGCCGGCGGACTTCGGCCATGCTGCGCGTCGCCCTTCCCCGGGCGGCGGGCATCCTCGCCAACAGCCGCTACACGCGCGATGCCCTGCTGGCGCGCGTCCCCGCCTGCCGCCCGCTCGTGCGGGTGGCGTGGGTGGGCGTGGGCGAGGACTTCCTGCGCTGGCGGCCGCCGGCGGGGCTGCGGCGGGAGCGCACGCGCCTCGTCACCGTCTCGCGGCTCTCGGAGCCGCGCAAGAACGTGGACCTCGTGCTTCGGGCGCTGGCCCGGCTGGCGGCGGACGGCGTCGCCTTCTCCTACAGGGTGATCGGCGAGGGTTCGGACCGGCCCAGGCTGGAAGCGCTGGCGCGCCGGCTCGGGCTGGCCGGGCGGGTGCGCTTCCTCGGGCGCGTGGACAGGGAGCGGCTGCGCCGCGAGCTCGCCGCGAGCGGGCTCATGGTGCTCGTCTCGTCAGCCCTCCCGCACAGCCACGAGGGCTTCGGCATCGTCTACCTCGAGGCCAATGCCTGCGGGACCCCCGTGCTCGCGGCGCGGACGGGGGGCGCGGTGGAGGCGGTGGCGGAGGGCGAGAGCGGCTTCTTCGTGGAGGAGCTCACGCCCGAGGGTGTGGCGGAAGCGCTCGGGCGCTTTCTCCGCGGCGGGGTGCGCTTCGACGAGGCGGCCTGCCGCGCGCACGCGGGGCGCTTCCGCTGGGCACGGGTGGCGGAGGCCGTCGAGGGC
>WFOW01000238.1 GCA_015487895.1 Gammaproteobacteria bacterium
CCTCGCCTGGCGGCGGCGCAGCCTGCGGCCCTATGCGGGCGACCCCGAGGCGCGCACCTACCTCGCCGTCCTCGGCGTCGTGGCCGTCATCACGGTCGCCTACCTCTACGCGACCCACACCTTCCCGGGCTTCGGCGCTGCGCTCCACCACGGCATCTTCCAAACGGTCTCGATCGGCACCACCACCGGCTTCACCACCGCGCAGTACCACCTGTGGCCGGGCTTCCTGCCGGTGCTGCTGATCTTCCTGAGCTTCATCGGCGGCTGCGCGGTGGTGAAGCCGGTGGTGGTGCCGATGGCGACGGTCTGGAAGATGCCGTGGTGCAGCGCCGCGGCGAGGCTCGGGAAGGTGCGGGTGACGTAGAGGTAGGTGACCGCGATGACCGCCACGACGCCCAGCACGGCGAGATAGGTGCGCGCCTCGGGGTCGCCCAGATACGGCCGCAGGCTGCGGCGGCGCCAGGCGAGGAAGTGCAGCGCGAAGTTCATGCCCGCGAGCAGCATGAACACCACCGCCACGGCCTCGATGGCGGCGCTCTCGAAGTACCCGATGCTGAGGTCGTGGGTGGAGAAGCCGCCGATGGCCACCGTCGAGAAGGCGTGCGCCACGGCGTCGAAGGGCTCCATGCCGGCCAGCCAGTAGGCCAGCGCGCAGGCGGCCGTGAGCCCCACGTAGATGTACCACAGGGCCTTGGCCGTCTCGGTGATGCGCGGCGTCAGCTTGGCCTCCTTCATGGGGCCGGGCGTCTCGGCCTTGTAGAGCTGCATGCCGCCGACGCCGAGCATGGGCAGCACCGCCACCGCCAGCACGATGATGCCCATGCCCCCGAGCCACTGGAGCTGCTGGCGGTACCAGAGGATGGAGCGCGGCAGGGTGTCGAGGCCGGTGAGCACGGTGGCGCCCGTGGTGGTCAGCCCCGAGATGGACTCGAAGGCGGCGTCCGTGAGCGAGATGTCTAGCGAGTCGCTCAGGTAGAGCGGCAGCGCGCCGAACAGCCCCAGCACGGACCAGAACAGCACCACCACGACGAAGCCGTCGCGCAGGCGCATCTCGCGGCGCACGCGCGCGACCGGCAGCCACAGCACGAGCCCGGTGAGGAAGGTCGCGGCGAAGGCGGCGAGGAAGGGGCGATGGTCGCCGTCGCCGGCGAGGATGCCCACCACCGCCGGCGGCAGCATGGTGACGCTGAACAGCATCAGCAGGATGCCGAGGATGCGCTGGACGACCGGGAGCTGCATGGACGGTTTACCGTCTACCGTTCACGGTGAACGGCGCGGAGCAAGCGGAAGCAGCGGTATCTGCCGGGGAGCACGGTTGCCGTCATGGAGCTGCATAACGCGTCAGCTCAGAGGAAGGTGACCCCGACCTGGAAGAGCTTCTCGACGTCGTGGATGCGGCGCTTGTCGACCAGGAACAGGATCACGTGGTCGCCCGGCTCGATCACGGTGTCGTGGTGGGCGATGATCACGTCGTCGCCGCGCACGATGGCGCCGATGGTGGTTCCGGGCGGGAGCTTGATCTGGTCGATGCGCCGGCCCACGACCCTCGAGGTCTGCGGGTCGCCGTGGGCCACGGCCTCGATGGCCTCGGCCGCGCCGCGCCGCAGCGAGTGCACCACCACCACGTCCCCGCGGCGCACGTGCGCGAGCAGGCTGCCGATGGTGATCTGCTGCGGCGAGATGGCGATGTCGATGGTGCCCTTCTCGACCAGGTCCACGTAGGCCGGGCGGTTGATGAGCGACATCACGCGCCGCGCGCCGAGCTCCTTGGCGAGCATGGCCGAGAGGATGTTGGCCTCCTCGTCGTTGGTGACGGCGCAGAAGACGTCCATGTGCTCGATGTTCTCCTCGATGAGCAGCTCCTCGTCGGCGGCGTCGCCCACGAGCACGATGGTCTTCGACAGGTGCTCGCTCAGGTGGCGCGCGCGCTCGGGGTCGCGCTCGATGAGCTTGACCTGGTAGCGCGTCTCCAGCGCCGCCGCGAGGCGCCGGCCGATGTTGCCGCCGCCGGCGAGCATCACGCGCTTGACCGGCTTCTCCAGCCTGCGCAGCTCGCTCATGACGGCGCGGATGTTCTTGCGCGCGGCGATGAAGAAGACCTCGTCGTCGGCCTCGATGACGGTGTCGCCCTCCGGGATGATGGGCTTGCCGCGGCGGAAGATGGCCGCAACGCGCGTCTGGATCCCCGGCATGTGCTCGCGCAGCTCGCGCAGCTCGTGGCCGACCAGGGCCCCGCCGTAGTAGGCCCGCACGCCCACGAGCTGCACCTTGCCGTTGGCGAAGTCGAGCACCTGGAGCGCGCCCGGGTGCTCGATGAGGCGGCGGATGTAGCTCGTCACCAGCTCCTCGGGGCTGATGAGCACGTCGATGGGCAGCGCCTCCTGGCTGAAGAGCTTGGGATGGCGCAGGTACTCGACGGCGCGGATGCGGGCGATCTTGGTCGGCGTGTGGAACAGGGTGTAGGCCACCTGGCAGGCGACCATGTTGGTCTCGTCGCTGTTGGTGACGGCGATCACCATGTCGGCGTCCTCGGCGCCGGCGCGCTCGAGCACCTCGGGGTGGGCGGCGTGGCCCGCGACCGTGCGCAGGTCGAGCCGGTCCTGCAGGTCCTCGAGCTTCTCCTCGTCGAGGTCGACGACGGTGATGTAGTTGGGCTCGCTCGTCAGGTTCTGCGCAAGCGAGGTGCCCACCTGCCCGGCGCCGAGGATGAGGATCTTCATCGGTGCGGCACGACGCGGCTCACTCGACCGCGGCCTTCTTCGGGTCGATGCCCAGGGAGCGCAGCTTGCGGTAGAGGTGCGTGCGCTCCATCCCGACACGCTGGGCGAGCTTGCCGACGCTGCCGCCGCAGGCGGCGAGCTGGTGCTCGAGGTAGGCGCGCTCGAAGCGCTCGCGCGCCTCGCGCAGCGGC
>WFOW01000239.1 GCA_015487895.1 Gammaproteobacteria bacterium
CCTCCCGACCCCCGCCTCCCGCCACTCCCGATTGCACAGAGCGCCCGGGAGGCGAAGAGGCTGCCATAGGCTGGAAGGGGGATTGAAGATGGCTTCGAAAGGGCTGCGGGCGGCGCTGGCCGCCGGCGCCGTCCTGCTCACGGCCGCCGCATCCCTCCGGGCGGAAGGGCCCGGCATCACCGCGGTGCCGACCGAGCGCGACATCTACGGCGAGGTGCCGGTGGTGCTCACGGCCTCGCGCCTGCGCCAGCCGCTCCTCGACACTCCAGCGGCAGTGACGGTTCTCGACCGCGAGCTGATCCGGCTCTCCGGGGCGCGCGAGGTGGTCGAGCTCTTCCGGCTGGTGCCGGGCTTCGTCCTCATCACGGACAACGGCAACACGCAGGCGGTGACCCTGCACGGGCTCGCCGACATCTATTCGCGCCGCTTCCAGGTGCTGGTCGACGGCCGCTCCATCTATCTCCCTTCGGTGGGCGGCGTGGCGTGGTCCGAGCTCGGCATCGCCCTCGACGACATCGAGCGCATCGAGGTCATCCGGGGGCCCAACTCGGCGACCTACGGCTCCAACGCCTTCCTCGGCGTCATCAACATCATCACGCGCCACGCCAGCACGGCCCCACGCCTGCGCCTGGCAGGGCGCAGGGGCATGGACCGCATCCGCGACGGCTATCTGACCGCGGCCGGCAGCGCGGCCGGAGGCGCGCTCGACTGGCGGCTGACGCTGGGGCGCGAGTCCGATACGGGCTTCGAGCGGCGTCCGGACCGGCGCGACCTGCGCTCGCTCAACCTGCGCGTCGACTGGCAGCAGTCCCTCACCGACTCCTGGTTCGTGGGGCTGGGCGGCACCCAAGGGGTGCGCGGGGACGGGCGCCTCGACGACTCGGACGACCCGCCACGCGACGCCGACGTCCGCTGGGCCTGGCAGCAGCTGCGCTGGACGCGGGTGTACGGGGAGGAGGAGCTCACGGTGCAGCTCTTCCACCAAAGCCGGAAGAGCAGCGAGCCGTATACGGCCCGCTATACGAACCTCAAGGGCACGGGGCTTTCCGCCGTCGCCTCCATGGACGAATCCTACGCCTCGGAGCGCGCCGACCTGGAGGTCCAGTGGATGCGGGAGCCGCGTCCCGGGCTGCGTTGGGTGCTGGGTGCGAGCGCGCGTCTCGACCGGGTGCGCACGCAACGCTTCTTCGGGCGTGGCGACTGGCTCGAGAACCACGTGCAGCGGCTGTTCGGCACCTTCGAGATCGCGGCCTCCCGGCGCCTGACGGTGCATGGTGGCGCCATGCTCGAGCGCGACGGCATCAGCGGCTGGAAGCTCGCTCCGCGCCTGGCCCTAAACCTCCGAATCCATCCGCGGGGAACGCTCAGGCTCGCCGTCTCGCGTGCCCACCGCACGCCGCTGCTGGTGGAGGAGCGCGGGCGGACGGTTGACACCTTCGTCACGGCGCTGGGCGACATCCAGGTTCCCCTGATCGTCGCCAGCGGCGGCCTCACGGCCGAGCGCATCCTCTCGCGCGAGATCGGGCTCGTCGTGCATGGCCGCCACCTGACGGGCAACCTCCGCGTATTCCGTGAGGATCTCTCGGACGCCATCCATGCCATAGGCCGTCCCGCGACCGTGAGCCTGCCCCCGCCCCTGGGGCCCGTGAGCGTGAAGGCCTACGACTTCGTGAACGGCCCATCGGCCGTCGTGCAGGGGGCCGAGCTCGAGGCCGCCTGGCGCAGGGGCCCCCTGCTCGCGCGCCTGGGCTACGCCTATACCGCGATCGGCGGCCGCGGCCCGGAGGCCGAGGGGCTCGAGCGCAGCGCCCCGCGGCACACCTGGTCGCTGCTGGCCGGCTGGCGCCTGCCGCGCGGCTGGACGCTGAGCGGCGTGTACTACTACATCGGCAAGTTCCAGGCGCTCGGCTTCGCCGACGAGATCGGAGCCGTGCGGCGCCTCGATCTGCGGCTCGCGCGCCGCGTGCGTCGGGGCGGCTCCCGGGGCGAGCTGGCCCTGGTGGCGCAGAACCTGCTCGACACCTACCCCGAGACCCGCCAACGGCCGGACAAGGCTCCCAATTTCTTCGATACACGCATCTTCCTCGAGGCACGCATGGAGCGCTGAGGGTGCGGGTGAGACCCCAGGAACGGCGAAGGCGCGGCCTGCCGGGCAGGATCCTCGCGGCGTTGCTCGGCTGCGCGCTCTTGTGGCCGGCGCAGACGGTTGCGCGCCCTACGGTCGCCGTCCTCTATGACCCCGCGCAGGTGCCGCACGTGCGCTTCATCGCCGCCTTCGAGGAGGCGCTCGCACGCGAGGCCCGGAACGCCCGCCTCGAGCTCCGGCCCCTGGGAGACAGCCGGCCGCTCCCGGAGGTGGCCGCCGTCGTCGCGGTCGGCTACGAGGCCTTGTCGACCGCGCTCGAGGGCCGCCGGCCCGTGGTGGCGGCGCTGGTGCCGCGCATCAGCCTGGAGACGGCGGTGGCGCATGCCGCGAGGCGTCTGGCCCCCGAGGGCGACGTGACCGGTGTCTACCCGGACCAGCCCCCCGAGCGCAGCCTCCGTCTCGTGCGCTTGGTGCTGCCCGGGGCGCGCGAGCTCGGCGTGCTCCTCGGACCCACGTCCGCGCGGCTGCGCACCGAGCTCGAGCGCGCCGCGCAGATGCAGGGCCTGCGGCTGCACGTGGCCGAGGTGGGGCCCGGCGAGGGCGCGCCACGCATCGCCGAGGTGCTCCTCGACGAGGTCGAGGCACTCCTCGCGGTGCCCGACCCCCTCGTCTACAATCGGTATACGCTGCACGGCATCCTGCTGGCCGCCTACCACCATCACGTGCCCATGTTCGGCTTCTCGCGTGCCTACGTCCGGGCGGGAGCGCTGGCGGCGCGCCTGTGCGCCCAGGCCATGCGTCGCCGCCGCCTGCCCGCGCCCGTCTATCCGGAGACCTTCCGGGTGAGCGTCAACCGGCATGTGGCACGCTCGCTGGGCGTCTTCGTGCCCGGGGAGGCGGAGCTGCTGCGCGAGCTCGAGCGCAGCGAGGGGAGGGCACGATGAGGCGTCTGCGCATCCGGCAGAAGCTCCTCCTCATCAGCCTCCTTCCGGTGACCTTCGCCGTTCTCGTCATCGGCATCTACGGCATCGTCACCCGCATCCTGCAGCTCGAGGAGGCCCTGGAGGCCAAGGGCCAGGCCATCGCCAACCAGCTCGCCCCGGCCGCCGAGTACGGCGTCTACGCGGGCAACCGTGCGGCGCTGCAGCGGCTGGTCGAGGCGGC
The DNA here is from genome assembly GCA_015487895.1 of Gammaproteobacteria bacterium. Taxonomy (GTDB): domain Bacteria; phylum Pseudomonadota; class Gammaproteobacteria; order S144-34; family S144-34; genus S144-34. The sequence continues at coordinate 3,251 of WFOW01000239.1, forward strand.
GGCGCGCGAGCGTGACGTCCACTCCGTGACCATCACCGACGCCGACGGCAATGTGCTGGCGCGAGCGGAGCGCCCTCATGCGGCGCGCGGCTGGCTCGCCGCGCGGCTGGCCGAGTGGCGCCGTGCGCGGCGCGGGCCGCTCGTCTTCCGTGCGGCGATCACCAGCACCCCCGTGCCGCTCGACGAGCTCGGCTTCGCCAACCGGCTCGGCGAGGCCTTCCGCGACGACACCCACCCGAACCTGCTGGGCTGGGCGGTGGTCGAGCTGAGCCCCGATCCCATGCTCGCCGACCAGATCACCATCGTCGCGCGCGGCGCGGGGCTGGCGCTGCTTGTGCTGCTGCTTACCGCCTGGTTCGCGGTGCGCGCCTCGCGCCGCCTGAGCGATCCCTTGATGCGGCTCGATGCCGCGGTGCAGCGCCTCGCCCACGGCCACCTGTCCACGCGCGTGCCCGAGACCTCGGGCGGCGAGCTCGGGGCCCTCGAGCGCGGCATCAACACCATGGCACGCGCCCTCGAGGAGGCCCGCACGGAGATGCAGCAGCGCATCGACCAGGCGACGCAGGAGCTGCGCGAGACGCTCGAGGCGGTGGAGGTGCAGAACCGCGAGCTCGACATCGCCCGCCGCCGGGCTTTGGAGGCGAGCCGAGCCAAGTCCGAGTTCCTCGCCAACATGAGCCACGAGATCCGCACGCCGATGAACGGCGTGATCGGGTTCACCAACCTGCTGCTCAAGACCGACCTCGACGCCGAGCAGGCCGAGTACGTCTCGACCATACGCAAGTCGGCCACGGAGCTCCTCGACATCATCAACGACATCCTCGACTTCTCGAAGATCGAGTCGGGCCGGATGGTGCTCGAGCGCGTCCCGGTGGACCTGCGCGAATGCGTCGAGGAGGTGGTCTCGCTGCTGGCGCCGGCGGCCTACGAGAAGCACCTCGAGATCGTGCGGCTGTTCTACTCGGACGTGCCGCGCCGTATCCTCGGTGACCCGGTGCGCATCCGCCAGGTGCTGCGGAACCTGGTGAGCAACGCCGTGAAGTTCACGGAGAAGGGCTCGATCACCATCCGCGTCATGCTCGAGGAGGAGCCGGACGCCAACGGCGTGGCAACCCTGCGCGTCAGCGTCACCGACACCGGCATAGGGCTCAGCCCAACGGACCAGGAACGCCTTTTCCAGGCCTTCAGCCAGGCCGACACCTCGGCCACGCGCCGCTTCGGCGGCACCGGCCTGGGCCTCGTCATCTCCAAGAAGCTGGTCGAGCAGATGGGGGGCGCCATCGACCTCGAGAGCGAGGCCGGGAAGGGATCCACCTTTTGGTTCACCATGCGCTGCCCGGTCATCGAGGAGCCGCGCGAGGAGCCGCCTCCCAGCCTGCGCGGCCGCCACGTGCTGCTGTGCGACGCCCATCCGCTGGCGCGCCTGGCGGTGCGCCACCAGCTCGCCGAGTGGGGCATGGAGGTCGAGGACACCGCCGAGCTCACGCGTCTCGGCGGCATGCTCGCCGAGTTCGAGGCCGGCGAGCGTCCCTGCGACCTGATCGTGATCGGCCTCGCGCGGCGCGATCTCGTGCCCGAGCGCCTGAGGCCGCTGGTCGAGGCCCTGCGCAGC
>WFOW01000240.1 GCA_015487895.1 Gammaproteobacteria bacterium
GCATGATGAAGCAGCGCTGGGGCCGCATCGTCAACGTCGGCTCCGTGGTGGCCGAGCTCGGCAACGCGGGGCAGGCCAACTACGCGGCGGCCAAGGCGGGGATGATCGGCTTCACGCGCGCGCTGGCGCGCGAGGTGGGCTCGCGCGGCATCACGGTCAACGTGGTCGCGCCGGGCTTCATCGAGACCGACATGACGCGCGCGCTGCCCGAGGCACAGCGCGAGGCGCTCGCGGCCCAGATCCCGCTCGGGCGCCTGGGCACGCCGGAGGACGTCGCCGCGGCGGTCGCCTTCCTGTGCTCGCCGGAGGCGGGCTATATCACGGGCGCCACCCTGCACGTCAACGGCGGCATGTACATGGGCTGAGCCGGAAGATGCGGCGGCTTCTGCACATGTGCGCGCAAGCGCATGGACCGGCGCCAGGACCGGCCGCGGCGCCGCCGTCGCCGTCCCCCGCGCGCACCCCGCCGGCGCGGCGTGCGCTTGCTTGTTTCCCCATGGCCATCCTTGCAAAATACCCGCCGCAGCGTGGGCTGCGACGGCTTCCTGAGGGAGGACGACCCGATCATGAGCAGTGTCGAAGAACGCGTGAAGAAGATCGTCGCCGAGCAGCTCGGGGTGAAGGAGGAGGAGGTGACCCCCGAGGCGTCCTTCGTCGACGATCTCGGTGCCGACTCGCTGGACACGGTGGAGCTCGTGATGGCGCTCGAGGAGGAGTTCGAGTGCGAGATCCCCGACGAGGAGGCCGAGAAGATCACCACGGTGCAGCAGGCCATCGACTACATCAACACGCACCTGAGCTAGACGGGCCCGCCGCTGCACGGCGGACGGGCGGAAGGAAGGCCGCGCGTGTGCGCCGGCCTTCTGTTTATGGGCGGCGGCCGCATCGTCGGCACGCGCGGAATCGGGAGCGGACAGGCCCTTGAGCAGGAGACGAGTGGTCGTGACGGGCCTCGGCGCGGTGACGCCGGTGGGGCTGAGCGTGCCCGAGGCCTGGGAGGCGGTGCTCGCCGGGCGCAGCGGCATCGGCCCCATCCGCAGCTTCGACGCCTCGGCCTTCCCGGTGCGCTTCGCGGGCGAGGTGTGGGACTTCGACGCCACGCGCTACATGTCGCCCAAGGAAGCGCGCAAGATGGACCCCTTCATCCACTTCGGCGTCGCGGCCGCGGTGCAGGCCATGGAGGACGCGGGCCTGGAGGTCACGGAGGCGAACGCCGAGCGCATCGGCGTGGCCATCGGCTCCGGAATCGGGGGGATCTCCGGGATCGAGGCCGGCCACAAGGCCATCCTCGACGGGGGGCCGCGCAAGATCTCGCCCTTCTTCATCCCGGCCAACATCATCAACATGATCTCGGGCCACCTCTCGATCCGCTACGGCCTCAAGGGCCCGAATCTGGCCATCGTCACCGCCTGCACCACCGGCACGCACAACATCGGCGAGGCGGCGCGCATCATCCGCGCAGGTGACGCCGACGTGATGATCGCCGGCGGCGCCGAGCACGCGATCACGGTGACCGGGGTGGGCGGCTTCGCCGCCGCGCGCGCGCTGTCGACGCGCAACGACGACCCGCAGCGCGCCAGCCGCCCCTTCGACCGCGACCGCGACGGTTTCGTCATGGCCGACGGCGCCGCGGTGGTGGTGCTCGAGGACTACGAGCACGCCCGCGCGCGCGGCGCGCGCATCTATGCCGAGCTCGCCGGCTACGGCACGAGCGCCGACGCCTACCACATGACGCAGCCGCCGCCGGGCGGCGAGGGCGCCCGGCGCTGCATGCTCAACGCCCTGCGCGACGCGGGCCTCGCGCCGGAGGACGTGCACTACGTCAACGCCCACGGCACCTCGACGCCGGCGGGCGACAAGGCCGAGACCGAGGCCATCAAGGCGGCCTTCGGCGACCACGCCTACCGCCTCGCCGTGAGCTCGACCAAGTCCATGACCGGCCACATGATCGGGGCGGCCGGCGGCATCGAGGCGATCTTCTCCATCCTCGCCATCCGCGACAACGTGGCGCCGCCGACCATCAACCTCGAGAACCCGGACCCCGAGTGCGACCTCGACTACGTGCCGAACGAGGCGCGCGAGATGCGGATCGACGTGGCGCTCTCGAACTCCTTCGGCTTCGGGGGCACGAACGGCACGCTCATCTTCCGCCGGCTCGGCTGAGCCCCGGGAGGGCCGGCCCCGCCGTGCCCGCCGGGCTCCACCTCCGCCGCGTGCCCGGGGTGCGCGCCCTGCACCTGCTGCAGGCGCGCGCGCCGGAGCGCTTTCCCTTCCTGCTCGAGAGCGCGGCGCGCGGCCCCCACGGCAGGCTCGATCTGCTGCTCGGCGAGCCGCTGGAGGCGCTCGCGACGGCGCCCGCACGCGCGGCGCCCTGCCCCGTGCGCGTGGTGCCGCCCGCACGCTTCCTGGAGGCCCTCGACGCCTTCGCGCGCGGGGGCGGAACGGAAGGCGGGGCGGAGCCTGCGGGCGCCGCTCCACCGCCGCTCGCCGGCGGCCTCTTCCTGCTGCTGGGCTACGAGCTCGCGGCCGCGGTGGAGCCGGTGCTGCGGCTGCCCCCGCGGCCCGGACGCCTGCCGGAGGCGCTCGCGGTGCGCGTGGGCGCGGCGGCCGTCGCCGACGCCGCCGGCGGCGGGACCTGGTGCCAGGCGCGCTCGGCCGGTGCGGCCGAGGCGCTCGCGCGCGAGGTCGCGGCGCTGCCGCCGTGGCGGCCCCCGGCGCCGCCCGCGGGGGCGCCGCTCGCCGCCGTCGTGGAGGAGGACCCGGCGGAGGCCTTCCTCGACGGCGTGGCGCGCATCCGCCGCTACATCCGCGAGGGCGACGTCTTCCAGGTCAACCTCTCGCGCGCCTGGCGCGGGCGGCTGCGGGCGGGCGCCGATGCGGCGGCGGTGTACGCGGCGCTGCGCGGCGCCAACCCCGGCCCTTTCGCCGGGCTCGCCCTGTGGGACGGCTGCGCGGTCGCGAGCTCCTCGCCGGAGCGGCTGGTGCGCGTGCGCGGGCGCACCGTCGAGACGCGGCCCATCGCCGGCACCCGCCCGCGCGGGGCCGGCGCGGCGGACGCGGCGCTCTCGCGCGAGCTGCTCGCCCATCCCAAGGAGCGCGCCGAGCACGTCATGCTCATCGACCTCGAGCGCAACGACCTCGGGCGCGTGTGCGAGCCCGGCACGGTGGAGGTGAGCGAGCTGATGGTCCTCGAGTCCTACGCCCACGTGCACCACATCGTCTCCAACGTGCGCGGGCGGCTGCGCGCGGACGTCACGCCGGGCGGGGTGATCGCCGCGGTCTTCCCGGGCGGGACCATCACGGGCTGCCCCAAGGTGCGCTGCATGGAGATCGTCGCCGAGCTCGAACGGGAGGGGCGCGGCCCCTACACCGGCGCGATGGGGTATCTCGCCGCCGACGGCACGATGGACCTCTCCATCCTGATCCGCACCATCGTGCTCGAGGACGGCGCCTTCACGCTGCGCGCCGGGGCCGGCATCGTCGCCGACTCCGAGCCCGAACGCGAGCTTGAGGAGACGCGCCACAAGGCGCGCGGCATGCTGGCGGCCCTCGGCGTGGCGGACGCCGCGGCGGGAGGGGGACCGTGACGGGCGGGGCGGTGCGCTGGATGGTGGACGGGGTCGAGGGCGCGGCGCTGCCGCCCCTCGACCGCGGCCTCGCCTACGGCGACGGCCTCTTCGAGACCGTGGCCTGGATCGGGGGAAGGCCGCGCCGCTGGGTCCGCCACATGGCGCGCCTCGCCGCGGGCTGCCGCCGCCTCGGCCTGCCGCCGCCGGACGGCGCGCGGCTGCTCGCCGAGGCCCGCGTCCTGGCCCCGGCGGCGGGCGATGCGGTGGTGAAGGTCGTCCTCACGCGCGGCGACGGCGCGCGCGGCTACGCGCCCGCGGGGGGCGTGCGGCGCATCGTCGGCGTCCATCCCTGGCCGGCGCTTCCCGCTTTCGCCGAGGGGGCGTCGCTCACCGTGTGCGGGACGCCGGCGGCAGCGACCCCGGCGCTCGCCGGGCTCAAGCACCTCGGCCGCCTGGAGCATGTGCTGGCCGCGGGCGAGGTGGCCTCGCGCGGGGCGTGGGAGGGGCTCATGCGCGATCCCGACGGCTGGGTGGTCTCGGGCACGCGCACCAACCTGTTCCTGGTCCGGAACGGGGTGCTGTGGACGCCCGAATTGTCGCGCTCCGGGGTTTGGGGCATCCTACGGGCGGAGGTGCTGGAGCGGGCGCGCGCGCTCGGGATCGCGGTGCGGCGCGCGCGCATCGGCCTCGAGGCGGTGCGCGCCGCCGACGAGCTCTTCCTCACCAACGCCCTGGTCGAGATCCTACCCGTGACCCGCTTCGAGGAGCGCAGGCTGGAGCCGGGCCCCGTGACGCGCCGCCTGGCCGCGGCCGTGCGCGGAGGGGCGGACCCGTGAAGGCAGGGCGTCTGGGCGCGGCGGCCCTTGCGGCCGCGCTCGGCGCCGCGGCCGCCGGCGCGTGGCTCGCGGCCGACCTGCACGCCTTCCTCGACCGCCCCCTGCGCCTGCCGCCGGAAGGGATCGTGCACGAGGTCGCACCGGGCACCAGCCTCGCGGCGCTCGCGCATGCGCTCGCCGCGCGCGGCGTGCTCGACCGCCCGCGCTACCTCGTCTGGTACGCGCGCTGGCGCGGGATCGCGCGCCGCATCCGCGCCGGCGAGTACCACCTGCCGGCGGGCACCACGCCGCGGGGCCTGCTCGAGATGCTGGTCGCCGGGCGCGTGCGCCTGCACCGTCTCACGGTGGTCGAGGGCTGGACCTTCCGCGAGCTGCGCGCGGCGCTGCGCGCGCATCCGGCCATCGTGCAGACCCTGGGCGATGCCGACGGCGCGGCCGTGATGGCGGAGATTGGGCACCCGGGCGAGCACCCCGAGGGCCGCTTCCTGCCCGACACCTACCGCTTCCCCAAGGGCACCACCGACGTCGCCTTCCTGCGGCGCGCCTACGAGGCGATGGAGGCCTTCCTCGCGCGCGCCTGGGCGGGGCGCGCGCCCGGCCTGCCGCTCGCCTCGCCCTACGAGGCGCTGGTGCTCGCCTCCATCGTCGAGAAGGAGACCTCGGTGCCGGAGGAGCGCCCGCTCGTCGCCGGCGTCTTCGTGCGGCGGCTCGCGCGCGGGATGCGCCTGCAGGCCGACCCCACCGTCATCTACGGCCTCGGGGAGGCCTTCGACGGGAACCTCCGCCGCCGCGACCTGCGGCGCGACACGCCCTACAACACCTACACGCGCGCCGGCCTGCCGCCGACGCCCATCTGCCTGCCGGGCCGCGCCTCGATCGAGGCGGTGCTGCACCCGGCGCCGGGCGACGCCCTCTACTTCGTCGCCAAGGGCGACGGCACGCACCACTTCTCGGCCACCCTCGCCGAGCACGAGCGCGCCGTGCGCCGCTACCAGCTCCGGCGCGGCGCGGGGGGCCGCCGGTGAGCCGCCGCGGGCGTTTCGTCACGCTCGAGGGCATCGAGGGCGCCGGCAAGAGCGGCGCGCTCGCGCACCTGCGGGGGGTGCTCGCGGCGGCCGGCATCGGGGCGGTGGCGACGCGCGAGCCCGGCGGCACGGCGCTCGGCGAGGCGCTGCGGGCGCTGCTGCTCGACCACCGCAACGGCATGGAGGCGGACACGGAGCTGCTGCTCGTGTTCGCCGCCCGCGCCGAGCACCTCGCGCGCGTCATCCGCCCCGCGCTCGCCGCCGGGCGCTGGGTGCTGTGCGACCGCTTCACGGACTCGACCTACGCCTACCAGGGCGGCGGGCGCGGCATCCCCGCCGCGCGCATCGTCGCGCTCGAGGAATGGGTGCAGGGCCCGCTCCGCCCGGATCTCACGCTGCTCCTCGACGTGCCGCCGGAGCTGGGGCTGGCGCGCGCGCGCGGCCGCGAGGGCGGTGCGGAAGGCGCCTCTGCACGCGACCGCTTCGAGCGCGAGGACCTCGCCTTCTTCGCGCGCGTGCGCGAGGCCTATCTCGCGCGCGCACGCGCCGAGCCGGCACGCTTCCGGGTGATCGACGCGGCGCGCCCGTGGGAGGAGGTGCGCGCGGCGCTGGAGGAGGCGCTCGCGCCGCTGCTCGCCGCCTGGCGGGAGGAGGCGGGCCATGGCGCTGCCTGAGCCGCTGCCCTGGCACGAGGGGCCGTGGCGCGCCCTCGCCGCCGCGCGCCGTGCGGGGCGCATGCCGCACGCGCTGCTGCTGTGGGGCCCGCCGGGCCTCGGCAAGGGGCTGCTCGCCCGCCGCATCGCCGCCGCCCTCCTGTGCGAGGCCCCCGAAGAGGAGAGCCCCTGCGGGCGCTGCCGCGCCTGCGGGCTGGTCGCGGCCGGCACGCACCCGGACCTGACCGTGACCGCGCCCGAGGAGGAGGGCCGGCCCATCACGGTGGACGCCGTGCGCGAGCTCTGCGCGCGGCTCGCGCTCGCGAGCCACGGGGGCGGCTGGCGGGTGGCCGTGCTCGAGCCCGCCGAGCGCATGAACGTCGCCGCCGCCAACGCGCTGCTCAAGACGCTGGAGGAGCCGGGGCCGGAGACGCTGCTGGTGCTCGTGAGCCACCTGCCGGGGCGCCTTCCGCCCACGGTGCGCAGCCGCTGCCAGCGGCTGCGCGTGCCGATGCCGGCGGCGGAGGAGGCGCTCGCCTGGCTCGCCGCGCGCGCGCCGGAGGCCGCCCCGGAGACGCGGGCGGCGGCCCTGGCCGCGGCACACGGCGCGCCGCTGCTCGCCGAGACGCTCCTCGCCGAGGGGCTGCTCGAGCTGCGCGCGGCGGTGCTGGAGGCCTGGGAGCGGGCGCGGCGCGATCCGGTCGCGGCCGGCGCGCTCGCCGCCGACTGGGACCGCGGGCGTCTGGAGCGCGCCCTCGGCTGGCTCGAGGGCTGGGCCCTGGACCTCGCGTGCCTCGCCACGGGCGCCGGGACCGAGGCGCTCGGCAGCCCCGACCTCGCCGCGCGCTTGCGCGCGTTGGCGGAAGGGCTAGACTTGATCCGGCTGCATCGCTTCCACGAGCGCGTGCGGCGCGCGCGCCGCCTCGCGCGCGAGACGCAGGCCGCGGTGCAGCCGCTGTGGGAGGACCTGATGCTCGCCTGGAGCGGGGAGGAGCTGGCATGACGGCGGCGCAGCAGCAGGGCGCGGCGCGGGGCAAGGGCAGGCAGGGCATCCTCGCGCTCACGATCCGCGACAAGGCGGCCCTCTACGCCGCCTACATGCCCTACGTGAAGAACGGCGGGCTGTTCATCCCGACCACGCGCGAGTACAGGCTCGGCGACGAGGTCTTCATGCTCATCACCCTCATGGACGAGCCGGAGAAGATACCGGTCGCCGGCCGCATCGTCTGGATCACGCCGAAGGGCGCGCAGGGCAACCGCCCACCGGGCATCGGGGTGCAGTTCAGCGAGATAGACGGCGGCAACGCGCGCAAGAAGATCGAGACCTACCTGGCCGGGGCGCTGCAGTCCGACCGGCCCACGCACACCATGTGAGCGCGCGGGCGCGCCGCCCCATGCTGGTCGACTCCCACACGCATCTGGACCTGCTCGACCTGCGCCCGGCCGGCGGCAGCCTCGCCGCGGTCATGGAGCAGGCGCGCGAGGCCGGCGTCGGCCACATGCTGTGCGTGGCGGTGAACCTCCGCCGCCTGCCGCGCATGCTGGAGATCGTGCGGGCCTGGCCCGGGGTCTCGGCCACCGCGGGGCTCCACCCCAACGACCGGCGCGAGCCCGAGCCCGACGAGGAAGCCCTCCTGGCGGCGGCGCGCGACCCCGCCGTGGTGGCGGTCGGCGAGACCGGCCTCGACTACTACCGCTGCGAGGGCGACCTCGAGTGGCAGCGCGAGCGCTTCCGCCGGCATATCCGCGTGGCGCGCGCGCTCGGGCTGCCGCTGGTGATCCATAGCCGCGAGGCGGCGGCGGACACGCTGCGCATCCTCGCCGAGGAGGGCGCGAGCGAGGTCGGCGGCGTGATGCACTGCTTCGCCGACGACTGGGAGACGGCGCGGCGGGCCCTCGACCTCGGCTTCCACGTCTCCTTCTCGGGCATCGTCACCTTCCGCAACGCCGAGGCCCTGCGCGAGGTCGCGCGCCGGGTGCCGCTCGACCGCATGCTGGTCGAGACCGACGCGCCCTACCTGGCGCCGGTGCCCATGCGGGGCAAGCCGAACTTCCCCGCCTACGTGCGGCACACGGCCGAGCACATCGCGGCGCTGCGCGGCGAGCCCTTCGAGCGCGTCGCGGAGGCGACGACGGCCAACTTCTTCGCCTGCTTCCCGCGCGCGGCCGCGCACCGTGCCGCCGCCTGAGGGCCTCAGGCGGCCAGCGCGTGGCGGGCGATCGCCAGCCCCGCCGCGAACAGCGCGGCCACCTCCAGCATCACCAGCACCAGCTTCCACAGGTCGCCCATGGCGCCCACCTCCCGGGCGCATCGCGCCCTCGGGAATCCGTCGTCCGCGGCCTCCCGCCGGTTCGGGACGGTCGCGCTGGCGGCTCGCCCAAACCTCATGCGAGAATCGTGCCGGCGACGGCGGAGGGAAGGCCATGTGGCTGATCGACAAGCTCGCCGAGGCGCGCATCGCCGAGGCCGAGGCGCGCGGGGAGCTGCGCGGGCTGCCCGGCGAGGGCAGGCCTGTCAAGCTCGACGACGACGCCCTCGTGCCGGAGCACCTGCGCGCCGCCTACCGGGTGCTCAGGAACAGCGGCCACCTGCCGCCCGAGGCCGCCCTCTACGGCGAGATCCGCGAGGCCGAGGACCTCGCGCGGCACGCGGTCACGGCCGAGCAGGGGGCGGCGGGCGGGCGGCGCGGCGCGGTGCGGCTCTCGCTCCTCATGGCGCGTCTGGCGGCGTCCGGGCGTGAGGCACCCGCCTGGACGCGCGAGCCCTACGGCCGGCGTGTGGCCGAGCGCCTCGGGGGGCGGTGAGGCGGCGATGGGCCCCGGGGACTTCGAGATCGTCGCGCGCGAGACCTGCCACGACGGCTTCTTCCGCCTCGAGCGCTACGTGGTGCGCCACCGCCTGTTCCGCGGCGGCTGGAGCCCGCCGCTCGCGCGCGAGCTGCTCGAGCGCGGCCACGCCGCGGCGGTGCTGCCCTACGACGCCCGCCGCGACCGGCTGGTGCTCGTCGAGCAGTTCCGCATCGGTGCCGTGCACGACCCGGCGGGCCCCTGGCTGATCGAGACCGTGGCCGGCATGATCGAGCCCGGCGAGGATCCGGTGGAGGTGGTGCGCCGCGAGGCGCGCGAGGAGGCCGGCTGCGAGCTCGGCGAGCTGGTCGAGATCGGCACCTACTACGTGACCCCGGGCGGCGCCTCGGAGCGCATCCACCTCTACTGCGCCCGCGCCGACCTCGAAGGGGTGGGGGGCGTCCACGGCCTGCAGGACGAGGGCGAGGACATCCGCGTGCTGACGCCCACCTTCGAGGAGGCCTGGGCCATGGTCGGGGCCGGGCGCATCCGCGTCGCCACGCCGCTCATCGCGCTCCAGTGGCTCGCGCTCCACCGCGAGCGCCTGCGCCGGGAGTGGGGCACGGCGCCCTAGGGGGCGGAGCCGCCGCTAGCCTTCTCCGCCGGTCTCGCCGTCCAGCACGTCCACGCGCAGGTACCAGCGCAGGCTCCGCGACCCGGCGTCGCGGGTGCGCGCGAGGATGCCGCGCGCGCGGCCGTGCCCGGCCTCGGCGGCGCCGCCCAGCGGCAGCCACTCGCCGGGGCGGCCGCGCACCACCGTCTCGAGCCCCGCCGCCTCCAGCGCGGCGCCGTCGCGCGCGCGCTCGTCCGCGGCGCGGATCTCGACCGTGACGCTGCCGTCCGCGGCGAGGCGCGCGCGCGCCAGGAAGCCCGTGAGCGCGGGCCGGTAGCCGACGCTCTCGGTGGTCGTGGTGCCCGCGCCGGTCACGGTCACGCTGCGCTCCAGATAGGGAAGCAGGGCGCCCGTGGCGATGCGCACCCAGCGCCCCTCGAGCGCCTCCACGCTCTGGCCGCGCCGCGCCGTCTCGCGCGAGCGGGTGCTGCGCACGCGGGCCGTGACCGTCGCGCCTCCGGTCCCGGCGGCGACGCCGGCGGCCGCGCCCTCCTCGAGGCGCTCGCCCGCCGCCAGCGCGCGCACCGTCAGGCGCAGCCGGCGCGGGGCGCGGTCGAGGGC
>WFOW01000241.1 GCA_015487895.1 Gammaproteobacteria bacterium
CGAGGGGCCGCCCGCGCTCACGCCCGAGCTCGCCGGGCTCGTGCGCTGGGCCGCCGGCTACTACCGCTGCCCGGAGGGCGCGGCCTTCGTCGCCGCGCTGCCGGGGCCGCTCTGGCGGGCCCGCGCCCCGCTCCCCGAGGGGGTTTGGCGTCCCACCGCTGCGGGCCGGGAGGCCGACCTCGAGGCGCTGCGCCGGCGCGCGCCCCGGCAGGCCGAGGCGCTGGCCGAGCTCCGCGGCCGCGGCGCCATGGAGGCGGCGGCCGCGGCCGCGCGCGGCTGGCGGCGGACCCTCGAGGCGCTCGCGCGCCGCGGCTGGGCGCGGCTCGAGGCGGCCGCGCCCGGACCGGCGCCGCCGCCCGCCCCGCGCGGCGTGGCGCTGACGGACGAGCAGCGGTGGGCGGCGGGCGCCGTGGCGGCCGCGCTCGGGCGCTTCGAGGCCTTCGTGCTCGAGGGCGTGACGGGAAGCGGCAAGACCGAGGTCTACCTCGCGGCCGTGGAGGCGGCGGTGGCCGCGGGCGGCCAGGCGCTGGTGCTGGTCCCGGAGATCGCGCTCGCGCCCCAGCTCCTCGCGCGCTTCCGGGAGCGCTTCGGCACGGAGCGCGTGGCGCTGCTGCACTCGGCCCTGCCCGCGGCCGAGCGCCTCGCGGCCTGGGAGGCGGCGCGCTCGGGGCGGGCCTGCGTGGTCGTGGGGACGCGCTCGGCCGTGTTCGCCCCGCTCGCGCGCCCGGCGCTGGTGGTGGTGGACGAGGAGCACGATCCCGCCTACCGGGAGGGCTCGGGCCCGCTGCGCCACTCCGCGCGCGACCTCGCCGTGGTGCGCGCCCGACGCGCCGGCGTGCCGGTGGTGCTGGGATCGGCCACCCCCTCGCTCGAGACCGTGCGCAACGCGCGCGAGGGCCGCTACCGGCCGCTCGCGCTGCGCCGGCGGCCGCGCGGCGCGGCGCGCCGGCGCGTGGAGCTCGTCGACATCCGCGGCCGGCCGCTCGACGGCGGCATGTCGCCGCCGCTGCTCGCGCGCATCGGCGCCCACCTGCGCGCGGGGGGGCAGGTGCTGCTCTTCCGCAACCGCCGCGGCTACGCGCCCGCGCTCCTGTGCGACGCCTGCGGCTGGGCCGCGGGCTGCCCGCGCTGCGAGGCGCGGCTCGTGTGGCACCGCGCGGCCGCCGAGGTGCGCTGCCACCACTGCGGCCACCGCGCGCCGGTGCCCGAGCGCTGCCCGGCGTGCGGCGACCCCGAGCTGCGCGCGCGCGGCCACGGCACCGAGCGCGTCGAGGCCGCCCTCGCCGGACGCTTCCCGGGCGTGCCCCTCGTGCGCCTCGACCGCGACGCCACGCGCGCGCGCGGGGCGCTGGAGCGCGCGCTCGAGGCCGCCCGCTCCGGCGAGGCCCGCATCCTCGTCGGCACGCAGATGATCGCCAAGGGCCACGACTTCCCGCAGGTCACCCTGGTCGGGGTGCTGGACGCCGACCAGGGGCTGCTCAGCGCCGACTTCCGGGGCCCCGAGCGCATGGCCCAGCTCCTCGTGCAGGTGGCCGGGCGTGCGGGCCGCGCCGGCCAGCCGGCCGAGGTGCTCGTCCAGACCCGCCAGCCCGGGCACCCGCTGCTCGGCGCCCTGCTCGCCGGCGGCTACGCCGCCTTCGCCGAGGCGGCGCTCGCCGAGCGCCGCGCGGCGGGGCTCCCGCCCTACGGGGCGCTCGCGCTGCTGCGCGCCGAGGCGCCGGCCGCCGGCGCGGCCGAGCGCTTCCTCGAGGCCGCGCGCGGGCTGATCGAGCCGCCTCCCGACGGCGTCGAGGTGCTGGGGCCGGCGCCCGCGCCGATGGAGCGGCGCGCGGGGCTGCACCGCTGGCAGCTCCTCGTGCAGGCGCCCTCGCGCCGCGCGCGCGACGCCGCTCTCGACCGGCTCGCCGCCGGGCTGCCGGGGCTCCAGGGGGCACGCCGCGTGCGGTGGGTGCTGGAGGTGGATCCGGCGGAGCTGCTCTGACCGCGCGCCCGATCCGCCGCGTGTCCGCCCTCCGCTCGGGCGCGGCCCAAATGGGGTTGCGGTGGACGGTGGACAGTGAACAGTGGATGATGGCGGAAAGCGGCTCAGGGCAGCAGGTCGGCGACGGGGACGGGCGCGGCGCCGGCCGGCGGCGCCAGCGGCCGCACGGCGCCGCTGGCGTCGAGGACCGTCCGCTCCCGCCACCCGCCGGCGGCGGGGCCGCGCATCACGTGGAGCCTCCGGCCGGGCAGGTCGAGCACCCAGCATTCGGGGATCCCGGCCCGGCCGTAGAGGGGCGCCTTGGTCTCGAGGTCCCAGCGCAGGGTGGCCTCGGCGACCTCGACCACGAGCAGGGTGTCGGCGGGGCCGGGATGGGCCTCGACGTAGTCGCGCGGCCCGCCGCGGACCACCGCCACGTCCGGCTCGGGCTCGGAGGCCTCGTCCAGCGCCAGCGGCATCTGCACCCGCACGTCCCAGCCCTGCCCCGGCGGGAACGCCCGACGCAGCGCCTCCTCCACCAGCCGGACCGCGCTCGAGTGCCGGCTTCCCTGCGGCGTCATCTCCACGATCTCCCCGTCGACGAGCTCGAGGCGGGCCTCGGGGGCGAAGACGCCCGCCGCCACCGCGCGCTCGTACTCGCGGCGGCGCCAGCGGTGTCGCTGCACGGCGGGGCTGGCCACGGCCCGTCTCCTCCTCGGTCCCGAGTCTAGCACGCCCTGCCGCGGCGGCTGGCGGCAGCCGCCGGTCCCGGGAGTGCGGACGGAAGGCTGCGGTCCGGAGGCCGGCGGCCGATCAGCGCCGCTCGCCGTTGGTGGCGCGCGGGCCGTGGCCTGCGGGCCTGCGCAGCTCGACGGGCACGTAGTCGCGGCGCCCGGCGCCGGTGTAGACCTGGCGCGGGCGGCCGATCTTGTGCCCGGGGTCGGCCATCATCTCCATCCAGTGCGCCACCCAGCCCACCGTGCGCGCCACGGCGAACATGACCGTGAACATCTGCACCGGGATGCCGAGGGCGCGGTAGATGATGCCGGAGTAGAAGTCCACGTTGGGGTAGAGCCTGCGCTCGAGGAAGTACTCGTCCTGCAGGGCGATCTCCTCGAGCCGAAGCGCGAGCTCGAACAGGGGGTCGCTCTGCTGGCCCACGCTCTCGAGGAGGTCCATGCAGGTCTTGCGGATGATCTTCGCGCGCGGGTCGTAGTTCTTGTAGACGCGGTGGCCGAAGCCCATGAGGCGGAAGGGGTCGGACTTGTCCTTGGCGCGCGCGATGTAGCGCGGGATGTTGTCGACCGTGCCGATCTCCTCGAGCATGCGCACCACGGCCTCGGCCGCCCCCCCGTGGGCCGGGCCCCACAGCGAGGCGATGCCCGCCGCCACGCACGCGAAGGGGTCGGCGCCGGAGCTGCCCGCCTGGCGCACGGTGGCGGTGCTCGCGTTCTGCTCGTGGTCGGCGTGCAGGATGAGCAGCAGGTCGAGGGCGCGCTCGGCCACCGGGTCCACCTCGTAGCGCTCGGTGGGCACGGCGAACATCATCTGCAGGAAGTTGGCCGCGTAGCTCAGGTCGTTGCGCGGGTAGACGATGGGCTCGCCCACCGAGTGCTTGTAGGCGGCCGCGGCGATGGTGGGCATCTTGGCGATGAGGCGGTGGGCGGCGATCTCGCGGTGGCGCGGGTCGTGGATGTCGGTCGAGTCGTGGTAGAAGGCCGACAGCGAGCCCACCACGCCGACCATGATCGCCATCGGATGCGCGTCGTGGTAGAA
>WFOW01000242.1 GCA_015487895.1 Gammaproteobacteria bacterium
GCTGCCCGCCGGGCGCTACGTCTACACCGGCTCCGCGCGCCGCGGCCTCGAGGCGCGCATCGCCCGGCACCTCGCGCCGCCCGGCGCGAAGCGGCTGCGCTGGCACGTGGACTGGCTGCTCGCGCACCCGGCCGCGCGCGTGGTGGCGGTGCGCCGCTCGGCACTCGCCGAGTGCGCGCTGGTGCGCCGGACAGGCGGCGCGGTGGTGGTGCCGGGCTTCGGCGCGAGCGACTGCCGCGCCGGCTGCGGCAGCCACCTGCGCCACCTCGGGCCCTGAGGCCGGCGCCCTCTCAGCGCGCGGCCCGCATGAGACGGCCCTGCACCAGCGCCACGCGCAGGCGCTCGCGGTCGAGCACCGTGGGGATGGCGGGCCAGGCCTCGAGCAGCGCCACGGGGCGGGCGGCGGCGGCGCGCTCGAGGCGCGCGCGCGTGGCCGGCCGCAGGGCGTCGTGCGCGAGGAGATAGGCCGCGTGCCAGGCGTGGAAGTCTGCGACCAGCGCGCGCTCGGCCTCGTCCGGCCAGTCCTCGCGCACCAGCAGCTCCGGAAAGGCGGCGGCGGGCAGGAGACGCCCCTCGAGCCCGGGGCCGACGCGCAGGCCGTGCAGGCCCACGCCGCTGCCGTCGGCACGGCGCTCGAACCACTGCGCGCGCGGGCGCGGGCGGGCGGCGTACTCGACCAGGCGCGCGAGGCGCTCGGCGTGGCCGCGGCGCAGGCCCGTGCGGCGCGCGTAGCCCTCGCTCACGAAGCGCGCCCCGCCCGCGGCGAAGGGCCGCCAGGCGGCCGCCTCCGGCACGCCCGCCTCCCAGCGCCAGCGGCGGCTGGCGAGCAGCGCGAGCGGGCGGTCGTCGCGGCGGTCGAGCAGCCAGAGCTCGAGCCGGTCGCCCAGGGGGTAGGGCACGGGCGGGCGCCCCTCGAGGGCAGCGCGCGCCTCGGCGCCCGGGATCTCGGCCGCGGGCCGCAGCCCGGACGGGACCTCGACGCGCCGCACCTGCCAGCGGCGCCCGTCGGAGGAGTACATGCGCACCCCTCCGAGGTCGACGACCTGCAGCACCCCCTGGTAGGGGTTGAGGCGGCGGATGGCGTAATACTCGGCGCGTCGGTTCACGGCAGACGGCTCACGGTGAGCGGCATGCGGGGGCCCGGCGGCGCGCTGCCCGTCCCGGGGTGCTGTCCTGCCGCCTGCTGCGCACTGCGAACCGTGGACCGTCAGCCGTCCCCCGCGCGCGCCCGCGGGCCGCGCCTATACACCGCCCGCCACGGCCCGGGCGAGCGGGCGGTACTGCAGGGCGTAGAACATCTCGAGATAGCGCCGGGTCTCGTCGCGCTCGAGGTTGGTCACGTACTTCCAGAAGCCGTAGATGCGCGACAGCGTCATCATGCGCTCGGCGTAGCGCGCCCAGGTGTAGCGCTCCTGCACGCGTCGCATCGCGCCCTCCGAGAGGCGCAGCCAGTGGCCGGGGTCGCGCGCGCAGCGCTCGAGGAAGTCCGCCATGAGCGCGGCGGCCTCGTCGCCGTGGTTGGGGTCGATGTGGAAGCCCGAGACGCCGTGCTCGATGATCTCGAGCGGGCCGCCGTAGCGGGTGGCGAAGGTGGGCAACCCCGAGGTCATGGCCTCGACCACCGTCAGGCCGAAGGCCTCGAAGAGGGCCGGCTGCACGAAGGCGCCGCGCCGGTCGGCGACCCAGCGGTAGAGCTCGCCGGCGAAGCTGCGGTCGAGCTGGGCGCCGATCCAGCGCACCTCGCGGTCGAGTCCGTGCTCGTCCATGAGGGCGTGGATGCGCTCGGCCTGCTCGCGCTCCTCGCGGTCGGCGCAGCGCGCGGGATCCACGTGGCCGGCGACGATGAGGAGGTTGGCGGCCGCGCGCAGGCGCTCGCTGCGCGCGTACCACTCGACGAGGCCGGCGAGGTTCTTGATGCGGTCGAGGCGCGCCATCGAGAAGAGCAGCGGCTTGTCGCGCTCGGCGAGCTGCCCGCGGCTCTCCCCGCCGGGGCGTCCCCAGACCATGGCCTCGATCTCGCCGTGCAGGCCGCGCAGGCGCCGTTCGCGCTCGGTGTAGGGAAAGTAGACGTGCGGGTCGGCGCCCGGCGAGACGATGTTGAACTTGGGGTCGAAGACGTCGATGCCGTTCACCACGCGGTAGAGCCCCGGCATGGTGAAGGCCATGTAGCTCTCGTACTGGCCGACCACGTCCTCGCGCCCGGCGATCTCCTGGTAGGTGCTGGCGATGATGAAGTCGGCGGCGTTCATGGAGATGAGGTCGGCCGTGAACTGGCAGCCGAAGTGGTAGCGCGGGTCGTTCTCGCGCCAGTAGAGATCGGAGTAGAGGTACTTGGCCTTCTCGAGGGCGTGGGCGATGTTGCACTGCGTCACGCGCAGCGGCTGCGCGAGCAGCGTCGCCACCAGGTTGCCGTCGGAGTAGTTGCCGATGACCAGATCGGGCCGGCCGCCGAGCTCGGCGAGCAGCTCCTTCTCGGCGTCGACGGCGAAGCGCTCGAGATAGGGCCAGACCTCGAAGCGCGAGATCCAGTGCGGCACGATCTCGCCGCTCGCGCCGCGGAAGGGCACGCGCAGGATGCGCGCGCGCTCGGTGCCGACGATGCGCTCGATGCGCTGGTCGCAGCTCGTGCCGCGCGCCTCCGGGATGAGGCGCGTCAGCACCACGATCTCGGGCTCGATGTCGATGCCCTGCTCGTGCAGGCGCGCGCGCATCTCGCTCTCCAGCGCGCGCACCTGGTCGAGGATGTAGACCACCTGCCCGCCGGTGTCCGGCAGCCCCAGCACGCGGCTCTGGCCGAAGTAGCCGTGCACCGAGACGATGGCGAGCTTGAAGATCATGGGGATGCGCCCGAGGAAGCGCTCGAGCGTGCCGGGCTCCGGGGCCTCGAGGATGTCGGAGAGCATGCCCAGCGTCTCGCGCATGCGCGCGACCGTCCGGCCCCAGCCGGGCTCGAAGCCGAGCCCCTCGAGCACGTGGCCGACGGCCTCCCAGCCGGCATCCTGCGGCTGGGCGGCGAGGAAGTCCTCGGCGCGGCGCAGGGCGCGGCGCAGCGCGGGCACGTCGGCGATGCGCTCGTTGAGCATGAGCTGTCGCCCCTGGCACTGGTGCACGCGCAGGAACTCCAGCAGCCGCCGGTCGCCCTTGCCGAGCTCGTCGAAGAGCTGGCTGGACAGGCGGCGGTTGAGGAACTCCACCCCGCGGCCGATGGAGCGCGCCTCGCGCAGGCGCGGGAAGTCGCGGTTGAAGGGCCCGAGGTCCACCTCCAGCACCCACTCGTCGCGGGGGCCGTCGACCAGGCGCTCCTTGAAGGCGAGGAAGTCCGAGACCGAGATCTCCTCGTGCTCCATCGCCTCGACGTGGAAGCGCAGGTAGCGCCAGCGGCCGATGCGCACGCGGATGGCGAGGCACACCCAGGGCGCGTCGATCGCCGCCTCCTGCGCGCGCGAGACCGCCTCCGCCAGCACGGTGTCGCACAGCCCCTTCCCGAGGGGGTCGCTCTCGCAGAAGCGCCGGAACTCGTCCCACAGGTCCGAGCGCAGCAGGAAGGGGCGCCCGAGGGCGATGTAGCGGCGCAGCAGCAGGTAGAAGCCCTCGCGGTGGGCGGCCAGCGCCTCGGCGAGGCTGTCTCCGGCCCCGCCGCCGGGGCCCACGATGCCGGTGACGGCGCTCATGTCGCGGCCTGCTCGCGGATGTCGCCCACGCTCTCGTCGAGCTCGTCGTTGGGCACGCGCACCTCGCCGAAGAAGTCGTAGTAGTCGATGCCCTCGAGGATACCCCAGGCGTGGTGGCCGCGGGCGAAATAGACCCGCGGGCGCCCGCGCAGGCGGGCGATCTCGGGGCTGTGGTTGCCCACCACCACGCCGAGGCTCTCGCCGGAGAGCATCTCGGCGTCGTTGCCGGAGTCGCCGGCGACGAGGAAGCGGTCCGGCGGGATGCCCCAGCGCATGCCGACGTAGCGGATGGCGAGCCCCTTGGAGGCGCGGATGGGCAGCAGGTCGAGGAAGGCGCTGTGCGAGAGGATCACGTTCGCGTGCAGGTCGCGCTTGCGCAGGTGGCGCTGGATCTCGCGCACCGAGGGGGCCCGCTCCGCGTCCCAGAAGTAGCTGATCTTGTGCGGGCGCTGCTCCTCGCGCGGCTGGGGCTTGAGCCCCGGGAGCTCGCGCATCGCCGCGCGCAGCGCCTCGGGCTGCCAGCGGTAGTCGATGTGGCGCGCCCAGGCCTGGTCCTCGAGCAGGCCCGCGTGGGCGTAGTGGATCTCGCTGCCCACGGCCGTGATGAACAGATCGGGCGTGGGCACGCCCCACTCCTTGAGCACGCGCACGGCGCTCTCGAGGCGCCGGCCCGTGGCGACCCCGAAGCCCACGCGCCCGCCCTGGGCGCGGAGCCGCTCGAGGAAGGCCGCGAGCGCCTCGCGGTCGCCGAGCAGGGTGTTGTCGATGTCGCACACCACCATGCGGTCGACCGTGGGCAGGCGGCTGCGCGCCGGCGCGAAGCGCCGCGCGCGGTGGCGGCGGCCGACGATGCGGTGCACGGCGCGCAGGTAGCGCCGCACGTGCGCCTGCCAGCTGTAGTGGCGGTGCACGCCGCGCACGCCGGCGCGCGACCAGCGCTGCCAGCGCGCGCGGTCGGAGATCGCCTCCAGGATGGCCTCGCCCATGGCGTCGGCGTCCAGCGGGTCCACCAGCAGCCCGTTGCGGCAGGCGGCGACGATGTCGCGCGGGCCGCCGTCCTCGGTCGCCACCACGGGCAGGCCCGAGGCGGCGGCCTCGATCAGCGTCAGGCCGAAGGGCTCGGTGAGCGCCGGGTTGACGAAGACCCCGCGCGTGCGCGCGGCGAGGCGATAGAGATCGGGCACGTCGCTCGCCTCGTGGCGCTTGGGGTAGGCGGCCTGGCCGTAGAGGTCGTAGCGGTCGACCAGCAGCAGGAGCTGGGTCAGCACCTCGCGCGGGCCGCGCTCCATGGTCTGGATGTCCTCGCGGTTGCCGGCCACGACCACGAGGTTGGCGCGCGCGCGCAGGGCGTGGTTCTCGGCGAAGGCGCGCACCAGCGTGGGGATGTTCTTGCGCTCGTCCGGGCGCGAGAGCGCGAGCACCATGGGCCTGCGCGGGTCGCGCAGGAAGCGGGCGAGCTCGGCGGCGATGGGCGGCGGCGGCTCGCCGCGCTGCGGCGGACGGAAGCGCGAGAGGTCCACGCCCGGCGGGATCACCTCCATGCGCCGGGGGTGGTAGTTGTCGTAGAGGGCGTACTGCTCCTCGACCTCCTGGCGCGTGCTGGCGATGACGAGCGCGGCGCTGTCGAGGGCGCGCTCCTCGGCCTCGATGCGCAGGCTGAGGTTGTACTGCTGCTCGATGGCCTGCTCCTTGAGCCCCTTCTCGAGCAGGCGCTGGCGCTTGACGCGCCCGAGCGAGTGCCCGGTGTGGATCAGCGGCACGCCGAGCAGCGCCGCGAGCCGCGCGCCGGCGTAGCCGGCGTCGGCGTAGTGGCTGTGGACCACGTCCGGCACGCGCCCCACGCGCCGGAAGTGCTTGAGCGCCTCGTCCACGAAGGCGTCGAGGTAGGGCCACAGCACCTCCTTGCGCAGGTAGCGGCGCGGGCCGAAGGGCAGGCGAACGATCCAGGCGTGGGGGGCGATCTCCTCCAGCGGCTCGGCGTAGTCCGGGTCGACCTTGGGGTCGATCACCTGCCGCGTGAGCACGTCCACGCGCCCGACGTCCGGGTGCTCGGCGAGCGCGCGCGCCAGCTCCAGCACGTACTTGATCTGGCCGCCGGTGTCGGCGTCGCGGCCGAGCTCGAGGTTGTGGCCGCGCATGAGGCCGTGGACGCTGAGGAGCGCGATGTAGAGGGGGTCGCCGTGCGATGCCGTGCCGCCGCTCATGCGCCCGCCTCCCCCCAGCGCCGCAGCCAGCGCGCGTAGAGGCCGCGGTCGCGCACGACGGCCCCGCGCACGCGGCAGATGTCGGCGGCGAAGGCCACGGCGCGCGCCAGCGCCGTCTCCCAGCCCCAGCCGCGCAGCAGCCCGAGGATGGCCACCGCGGCGAAGGCATCGCCGGCGCCGACCGTGTCGGCCACGTCGCGCACGGGCTCGGGCGCGGCCTCGGTCAGGCCGCCTGCGTGCGCCACCGCGGCGCCGCGCCCGAGCC
>WFOW01000243.1 GCA_015487895.1 Gammaproteobacteria bacterium
CGCGAGCCTCCGCCGGCGGCGGACGCGGCGCTCCGTCCGCGGCGTTTCCCTGCGATACGATATCCGACGCCCATGATGCACGGCTCCACGGGATCGAGGGCCGCCACGGCCGCGGTGTCGGTGCGGACCCGCCACGAGCTCCGACCCGGGGCGGCGCGCGGGCGCGGCCGGCGTGCGTGCCTCCGCCGCTTCGTGGCCGCCCTCGCGGCCGCGGCGCTCGCCGCACTCGCCGGCTGCGCCACCAACCCGGTCACGGGCAAGCAGGAGCTGCGCCTCATCCCCGAGTCGATGGAGATCGAGCTCGGGAAGGAGAACTACCTGCCGGCGCGGCAGATGCAGGGCGGCGACTACGTGGCCGACCCCGGGGTCGCCGCCTACGTGCGCGAGGTCGGCGGGCGGCTGGCGGCGGTGGCCGACCGGCGGCTGCCCTACGAGTTCACGGTCGTCAACGACTCCGAGCCCAACGCCTGGGCGCTGCCCGGCGGCAAGATCGCGGTCAACCGCGGGCTGCTCTACATCCTCGAGGACGAGGCCGAGCTCGCCGCGGTGCTGAGCCACGAGATCGTGCACGCCGCCGCGCGCCACGGCGCCAAGGCGATGGAGCGGGGGCTCCTGCTGATGGGCGCCGTGGCGCTGGTATCGGCCGCCGCCGAGCGCCGGGGCAAGGCGGACGAGACGGCGGGGATGCTGGCGGTGGGCGCGGCGCAGGTGGCCGCCGTGCTGCTCGGGCAGAAGTACAGCCGCGACGCCGAGCGCGAGGCGGACCACTACGGGATGCTCTACATGGCGCGCGCGGGCTACGATCCGGCCGCCGCCGTCTCGCTGCAGGAGAAGCTGCTGCGCCTCAAGCACGAGAAGGGCGCCCACCCCGGCTGGCTCGAGCGGCTGCTCTCGAGCCACCCGACCTCCGAGGAGCGCGTGCAGGCCGCGCGCGCGCGGCTCGCGCAGCTTCCGCGCGGCGGCGAGCGCGGGCGCGGGCGCTACCGCAAGCGCCTCGCCCGCCTGCTCGAGACGCGCCCCGCCTACGAGGCCTACGACGCCGGCCGCAAGGCCCTCGAGGAGGAGCGCCGCCCGCGCAAGGCGCTGCGCCTGGCGCGGAAGGCGATCCGCCTCGAGCCGCGCGAGGCGCTGTTCCATGCGCTCGAGGGCGACGCCCTGGCCGCGCTCGGGCGCCGGCGGGCGGCGCTCGACGCCTATGCCGAGGCCGAGCGCCTCAACCCCGGCTACTACTACCCGAAGGAGCGGCGCGGCCTGCTGCTGGCGAAGATGGGCCGCCGCGAGGCCGCGCGCGCCGCGCTCGAGGCCAGCCTGCGGCTCCTCGACACGGCGCCCGCGCGCTACGCGCTCGGGCGCATCGCCCTCGCCGAGGGCCGGCGCGATGAGGCCCGCAAGCACCTGCGCACCGTGGCCGACAGCGGCACGCCGCTCGCGCGCCGCGCCCTGGAGGACCTGCTCGACCTCGACCTGCCGGTGCGCGCGTGGGACTATCTCGCCGCGCGTGTCGCGCTCGACCCGCAGGGCTACCTGAACGTCGTGGTGCGCAACCGCACGCCCGTGCCCGTGCACGAGGTGGTGGTGGCCTTCCGCTTCCCGGACGGCAGCCGCTTCCGCCTGCCGCTCGGCGGCGTCATCGCCCCGGGCGAGGAGGCGAGCTACCGCGTCTTCAGCAAGCCGATCCCGGCCAAGCTGCGCGCGGACGTGCCGCGGATCCGGGCGCGGGTCGTCGCCGCCCGCCGCGCCGGGTGAGGGGAGGCCGGCCGGCGGAGCGCATGCGAGAGGCAGCCGGACAGCGACTCGAGGGGCTCGCATCCGCCGGTGCGGCACCTGCGCGCGCCTCGCGGGCGCGCCGGCCCCGGTGGCGCGGTGCCGCCGTGGCGGCGGCGCTGCTGGCCGCGGCCGGGGCGGCGCAGGCGCGCCTGCCGGCCGCGCACGTGGTGGAGGTGGCCGACTGGCGCGAAGGCTTCCCGGCGCCGTGCCCGGACGCGGCGGTGCGGGATCGCTCCCTGCACGTCTCGGCGCGCCTGGCGCGCGCGGTGCAGGCGGGCGGCGGCCCCGGCGTCGAGGTGGTCGGCCCCCTGCGCCGTCTCGAGGAGGCGACCCGCATCGTGCTCGTGCGCTCCATGGAAGGCTGCCGTGCGATCGTCGCGCGCGGCAAGCTGCCCGGGCCGCCGCGCGTGGAGGCCGTGCTCGGCCAGCCGCTGGGGCTGCGGGGCTGGCGCGCCGAGCCGGACGCGACGCTGGTGCTCTCGCGCGAGGGGGCGGCGTGCCGGGTGCAGCGCGGCCACGGCGCGTGCCTGGGCGTGCGTCCCACACCGGAGCAGGGCTGCCCCGCGCGGCTGCACTACTACGGCGTGCTCCCGCTCTACCTCGAGGGCGAGACGCGGGACGCGCCGCCGCGCGAGGTGGCGGCGGGCGATGCGGCCTCCGGGCGCTTCGCCGGCCAGGGCGACCGCGCCCGCTACCGCGTGCGCGTGCCCGGGCCCGGCAGCCTGCTGGTCGAGTACCGCTCCGACGCGGGCCCCGGCAGCATCGGCGTCGGGATCCGCGACGGCGCCGGACGCAGCCTCGGCAGCGGCATGGCGACCCTGCACGGCGCCGGCGAGCTGCTCGTGACGCTCACGCACCTCGGCAGCGGCCCGGCGGCCTACGACGTGGGCTTCCTCTTCACCCCCGAACGGCCCTTCGCCTGCACGACGCGCGTGCGCCCGCTCGGCGGCAGGCGGGTGCGGGCGACCGTCGAGGTCACCAACCGCGGCCGCACCCGCCACCCGGCGGCCCTGCCCGGGACGGGCACCGTGACCTGGCTGCTGGAGGGGGA
>WFOW01000244.1 GCA_015487895.1 Gammaproteobacteria bacterium
GAGGAGATCCGCATGCTCGAGGGCCGCGGCGTGCCCGCGCGCGAGCGGCTGCGCATCAGCGAGGCCTGCCCGCTGATCCTGCCCTACCACGTCGCCCTCGACCACGCGCGCGAGCGCGCGCGCGGCAAGCGCGCCATCGGCACCACCGGCCGCGGCATCGGCCCCGCCTACGAGGACAAGGTGGCGCGGCGCGCGCTGCGCGTGGGCGACCTCTTCCACCGCGAGCGCTTCGCCGCCAAGCTGGGCGAGGTCATGGACTACCACAACTTCGCCCTCAAGCGCTACTACGGCGAGGAGCCGCTGGACTTCCAGCGCGTGCTCGACGAGACCCTCGCCCTCGGCGAGGAGCTCCGCCCCCTCGTGGGCGACGTGCCCGCCATCCTCAACGGGCTGCGGCGCGAGGGCGCCGACGTGCTCTTCGAGGGCGCGCAGGGCACGCTCCTCGACATCGACCACGGCACCTACCCCTACGTCACCTCCTCGAACACCACGGCGGGCGGGGCCTGCACGGGCGCCGGCGTGGGCCCGCGCGACATCGACTACGTGCTCGGCATCACCAAGGCCTACACCACGCGCGTCGGCGCCGGGCCCTTCCCGACCGAGCTCGACGACGAGATGGGCGAGCACCTCGCGCGCCGCGGCCACGAGTTCGGCTCCACCACGGGCAGGCCGCGCCGCTGCGGCTGGTTCGACGCCGTCGCCCTGCGGCGCGCGGTGCAGATCAACAGCGTCTCGGGGCTGTGCATCACCAAGCTCGACGTGCTGGACGGCCTCGACACCATCCGCATGTGCGTCGGCTACCGCTGGAACGGCACGGTGCACGACATGCCGCCGGTCGGCGCCGACGCCTTCGCCGAGTGCGAGCCGGTCTACGAGGACCTGCCGGGCTGGAAGTCCTCCACCGTGGGCATCCGCCGCCACGAGGACCTGCCGCCCGAGGCGCGCGCCTACCTCGCGCGCATCGAGGAGGCCGTCGGCGTGCCCGTGGACCTCGTCTCCACCGGCCCCGAGCGCGAGGAGAACGTCGTCCTCCGCCACCCCTTCGGCACGGCTTAGGGAGCGTGTGGAGCCACAGCCCGGGAATGCGGTCCGGGGAGGTGAGCATGGGAGGTGTCGCATTCAACGGCTCGCCGGCGCGGGTCTGCGGGAGGAGGCCGGAAGGCTCCGGGAGGCCTGCAATGCGGGCCTTTCCGGCGCTGCTCCTCCTGCTGGCAGCCGCCTGCTGGACCTCCGCCGTGCCCGCCGCCCCCTGGGCCGATCCGGGAGACGTCCGCCTCCGGCACGAGATCGAGCTTCTGCGCGACGAAGGCGGGCTCGGCATCCCCGTCACCACCTGGCCGCTTTCCTGGCCCGACATCGCCCGCGCCCTGGAGCGGATCGACGAGGCGGCACTGGAGCCGGCCGCACGCGAGGCGTATCTGCGCCTCAGGCGGCGGGTCTGGAGGGAGGCGCGCAGGGGCTGGGGGCCGGCGGAGCTTTCCCTGCGCGGCGCCGCACGCCCCATCGACTACCGGTGGTTCGCGGACACGCCGCGTGAGCGTCTCGAGACCGGTGCCGCCGCGGAGTGGCTGGGCGACCGCACCGCCGTCCGCGTGCGCCTCACCGTGGTCTCCGACCCCTCCGACGGCCGCCGCGTGCGCTGGGACGGCAGCTACGCCGGGATCACCCTCGGCAACTGGATGCTCTCGGTCGGCGCGCAGCCGCGCTGGTGGGGCCCGGGCTGGGACGGCAGCCTCATCCTCTCGACCAACGCGCGCCCGGTGCCGGCGCTCGCCGTCCAGCGCAAGCACAGCGAGCCCTTCCCCTGGCCCGTGCTGCGCTGGCTGGGGCCGTGGAGCCTCGTCTTCTTCACCGGCGTGCTGGAGGAGGGGCGGACCGTGCCGCATGCGCTGCTCACGGGCGTGCGGGTCTCCTTCAGCCCGCATCCCGCCGTGGAGGTCGGCCTGTCGCGCACGGCCCAATGGGGAGGGCGGGGCAGGCCCCGGGATCTCGACACCTTCCTGAACCTCATGCTCGGCAGGGACAAC
>WFOW01000245.1 GCA_015487895.1 Gammaproteobacteria bacterium
CGGCGCCCAGGCCGCGCGCACCTGCGCCGCCCCCGACCGCACGGGCCACGCCATCCTGCACACGCTCTACCAGCAGAACATCCGCGCGCGCACGCACTTCTTCGACGAGTACTTCGCCCTCGACCTGGTGCGCGACGACGAGGGCTACGTGCTCGGCGCGGTGGTGCTCGAGATCGCCACCGGCGAGCCGCTGCTGATCGAGGCCAAGGCGACGCTGCTCGCCACGGGCGGGGCGGGGCAGCTCTACCGCACGACGACCAACGCCCTCATCAACACCGGCGACGGGCACGCGATGGCCCTGCGCGCCGGCATCCCGCTCCAGGACATGGAGTTCTTCCAGTTCCACCCCACGGGCATCGCCGGCAAGGGCATGCTCATCACCGAGGGCGCGCGCGGCGAGGGCGGCTATCTCGTCAACAGCGAGGGCGAGCGCTTCATGGAGCGCTACGCACCCCACGCCAAGGACCTTGCCAGCCGCGACGTGGTCAGCCGCGCCATCGCCACCGAGGTGCGCGAGGGGCGCGGCTGCGGCCCGCGCGGCGACCACGTGCTGCTCAAGCTCGACCACCTCGGCGCCGACGTGATCAAGAGCCGTCTGCCGGGCATCCGCGACATGTGCCTGACCTTCCTCCATCTGGACCCCATCGAGTCGCCGATCCCGGTGTATCCGACGGCGCACTACACGATGGGCGGCATTCCCACGAACCGCTTCGGCGAGGTGGTGGTGCCGGAGCGCCACGGCCCGGAGGAGCCGGTGCCGGGGCTGTTCGCCGCCGGGGAGTGCGCCTGCGTCTCGGTGCACGGCGCCAACCGCCTCGGGGGCAACTCGCTGCTCGACATCCTGGTCTTCGGGCGCGCGGCGGCCAACCGCATGATCGAGTATCTGGAGGAGAACCGCTACCACCGCCCCACGCGGGGCGACAGCGTCGAGCGCGCGCTCGCGCGCCTGGCGCGCTGGGAGCGCAGGGGGGAGGGCGAGTCCGTCGCCGAGATCCGGCGCGAGCTGCAGGAGGTCATGGAGCAGCACTGCGGGGTGTTCCGCAACGCCGAGGTGCTCTCCGAGGGCGTGGAGAAGGTGCGCGCGCTCGCCGAGCGCCTCGAGCACGCCGTGCTCGGCGACCACAGCCGCGTCTTCAACACCGCGCGCGTCGAGGCGCTGGAACTCGAGAACCTGATGGAGTGCGCGCTCGCCACCGTGATCTCGGCCGAGGCGCGCACCGAGTCGCGCGGCGCCCACTCGCGCACGGACTATCCCGAGCGCGACGACGTCCACTGGCTGCGCCACACGCTCTACTACCGCGAGGGCCAGCGCCTCGACTACAAGCCCGTGCGCCTCAAGCCGCTGACCGTCGAGCCCTTCCCGCCGAAGGAGCGCGTCTACTGAGGAGCCGCGCCATGCGCTTCCGGATCTACCGCTACGACCCCGAGCGCGACAGCGCCCCGCGCATGCAGGACTACGAGCTCGACGACGCCCTCATCGAGCCCGGCATGATGCTGCTCGACGCGCTGCTGCTGCTCAAGGCGCAGGACGAGAGCCTCAGCTTCCGGCGCTCCTGCGGCGAGGGGGTATGCGGCTCCGACGGGATGAACATCAACGGGCGCAACGGGCTCGCCTGCATCACGCCGCTGGCGGCCCTGAGCGAGCCGGTGACGGTGCGGCCCCTGCCGGGGCTGCCGGTGATCCGCGACCTGGTGGTGGACATGGGGCCCTTCTACCGCCAGTACCGCTCGGTCCGTCCCTGGCTGCAGAACGACGAGCCCGAGCCCGAGGTCGAGCGCCGCCAGACGCCCGCCGAGCGCGCGCGTCTCGACGGCCTCTACGAATGCATCCTCTGCGCCTGCTGCTCGACGGCCTGCCCCTCGTTCTGGTGGAACCCGGAACGCTTCCTCGGGCCGGCGGCGCTGCTCGCCGCCGCGCGCTGGATCGAGGACAGCCGCGACCGCGCCACCGCGGCGCGGCTGGACGACCTCGACGGCCCCTGGCGGCTGTTCCGCTGCCACACCATCATGAACTGCACCGAGGTCTGCCCCAAGGGGCTGAACCCGAGCGGCGCCATCGCGCGCATCCGCCGCCGCATGCTGGGCGAGGCGCTCTGAGGGGAGAGGGCTCGTGGCCACGGGCGGAGCCGAGGAGGTGCGCAGGCTCCGCTGGCGCTGCCGGCGGGGGATGAAGGAGCTCGAGCTGCTGCTCGGGGCCTTCCTGGAGGGGGGATACGGGGAGCTCGACGAGGCCGGGCGTGCCGCCTTCGCGCGCCTGCTCGAGCATCCCGATCCGGTGCTGGCGGGCTGGCTCCTGGGCCAGGCCGTCCCCATGGACGGGGAGATCGCGCGTGTCGTCCGGGCGATCCGCGCCGCCGCTGCGGCTCGAGCCGGGTCCTGATCCCCTCCCGGGCAGGGTGGGGCTGGCCGTGCGGGCGGCGGCCGCGCTCGCGGCCTTCCTGGCCCTGCCTCCCGCCGCCGCGGCCGCCGCGGCCTTCGCCGCCCTCGGCCTCGAGCGGCTGCAACAGCGGCGCCGTCCCCGGGTGCGCCGCGCGCTGTGGCGGAGCGACGGCGGCTGGAGCCTGTGGCTCGCGGCCGATGGCGATCCCTTCGAGGCCCGGCTGGTGCGCTGGCAGCCCCTCGGCCCCTGGACCGCCCTCGAATGGCGCTCCGAGGGGGCGGGGCGCATCAGCGCCCTCTGGACGAGAAGGGCCCTGGGCGCGCACGGCCACCGCCACCTCCGCCAGCGCCTCCACCTCTCGCCGCCTCAAAAAGCTCGCAACACCGGCATATTACAGATGCTCTTTGAGAAAGCACGCAAGGAACGCTGACCGCCCCCTGCAGACCGAAATCTGCCAACTGACAACCGTCTACCGCAGACCGCAGACCGCCACCTGGTCACTGCCTGCCTATCGGGCGCGCGGCACCAGCCGCCCGCACCGGCCGTGGCGGCGGCGAGAGCACGGTGTCGCGGGGCGGAGCGGACTCGTCGGGCTGCGGGTGGTCCAAGGTGTAGTGCAGGCCCCGCGACTCGCGCCGGGCGAGCGCCGAGCGGATGATGAGGTCGGCGACCAGGGCCAGGTTGCGCAGCTCCAGCAGGTCGGCATTGACGCGGAAGTTGCCGTAGTACTCCTCGATCTCGGCCAGCAGCAGGTCGACGCGCCGCTTGGCGCGCTGCAGGCGCTTGGTGGTGCGCACGATCCCGACGTAGTCCCACATGAAGCGGCGCAGCTCGTCCCAGTTATGGGAGACGACCACCATCTCGTCGGAGTCCGTCACGCGGCTCTCGTCCCACTCCGGCAGCTCCGGGGGCTGCGGCAGCGATCCGAGCCGGTCACGCAGGTCCTCGGCGCAGGCCTGGGCGAAGACCAGGCACTCGAGCAGGGAGTTGCTGGCCATGCGGTTGGCGCCGTGCAGCCCCGTGTGCGCGACCTCGCCCACGGCGTAGAGCCCCTCGAGGTCGGTGCGCGCGCGCAGGTCCGTCATCACGCCGCCGCAGGTGTAGTGCGCGGCCGGCACCACGGGGATGGGCTCGCGCGTCATGTCGTAGCCGAACTCGAGGCAGCGCGCGTGCACGTTGGGAAAGTGGCGGCGGACGAACTCGGCCGGCTTGTGGCTGATGTCCAGCAGCACGTAGTCGATGCCGAGGCGCTTCATCTCGTGATCGATGGCGCGCGCGACGATGTCGCGCGGGGCGAGCTCGCCGCGCGGGTCGAAGCGCTGCATGAAGGGCGTGCCGTCCGGCAGCAGCAGCCGCCCGCCCTCGCCCCGCACGGCCTCCGTGATCAGGAAGGACTTCGCCTGCGGGTGGTACAGGCAGGTCGGGTGGAACTGCATGAACTCCATGTTGGCCACGCGGCAGCCCGCCCGCCAGGCCATGGCGATGCCGTCGCCGGTGGCGCAGTCCGGGTTGCTCGTGTAGAGGTAGACCTTGCTGGCGCCGCCCGTGGCGAGCACGACCGCGCGGGCGCGCACGGCCTCGACGCGCCCGCTGCGCCGGTCGAGCACGTAGGCCCCCAGCACCCGGTCGCCGCCCGGCAGGCCGAGGCGGGCTGCGGTCACCAGGTCCACGGCCACGCGCTGCGGGAGCAGCTCCACGTCCGGGGTCTCGCGCACGCGCTCGAGCAGGGTGCGCTCGATGGCGCGCCCCGTGGCGTCGGCGGCGTGGATGACGCGGCGGTGGCTGTGCCCGCCCTCGCGGGTGAGGTGGTAACGCACCTGCCCGTCCTCGGTCGCCTCCATCGTGAACGGCACCCCGAGGTCGAGCAGCCAGCGGATGGCCCCGGG
>WFOW01000246.1 GCA_015487895.1 Gammaproteobacteria bacterium
GCGCTGAGCACGGCGCGCAGGCGCTCCTGGCCGGCGATGCGGTCCAGCAGGATGCGCCGGAAGACGTCCGGGTCCTTGGTGTGGGTGATCTCGCCCGGCCGCGGGAAGTGCAGGTCGTGCAGGCGCGAGAGCCAGAAGCGCAGGGCCGCCGCGCGCAGCATCACCGGCCAGGCCTCGCGCTCGGCGCCCCCGAGCGGCCGCACGGCCTCGTAGGCGCCGACGAGCGCGCGCGTGCGCTCCGGCTCGAGCCGGCCGGCGTCGTCGCTGCACCAGTCGTTGACGGTGACGGCGACGTCGTAGAGCAGCACGTCGTTGCAGGCGTAGTAGAAGTCGATGATGCCCGTCAGGCGCTCGCCGACGAAGAGCGCGTTGTCGCGGAAGAGGTCCGCGTGGACGACGCCGCGCGGCAGCGCGTCGTGGCGGTGGCGCGCCTGGAAGGCGAGCTCGGCCTCGAGGAGCTCGCGGTCCTCGGCGGCGAGGTGCGGGCGCAGCCGCGCCGCGGTCTCGCGCCACCAGCGCGGGCCGCGGTCGTTGGCGCGCTCGCGGGGGAAGCCGCGGCCTGCGACGTGCATGCGCGCCAGCGCCTCGCCGATGGCGCGGCAGTGCCCCGCGCCCGGCGCGCGCACGCTGCGGCCCTCGAGGCGCTGCACCAGCGCGGCCGGCTTCCCCTTGAGGCGGCGCAGGTAGCGGCCGGCGCGGTCGGCCACCGGGTGCGCGCAGGGGATGCCGTGCTCGGCGAGGAAGGCCATCAGCTCCAGGAAGTAGGGCAGGTCCCGCTCGGGCAGCCACTCGAACAGGGTGAGCACATAGCGCCCGCGCTCGGTGTCGACGAAGTAGTTGGTGTTCTCGATGCCGTCCGGGATGCCCTCGTAGGCGACGAGCCCGCCCACGTCGTAGGCGCGCAGGAAGTCCGCGAGCTCCCCGGGCTCGATGGCGGTGTAGACGGACACGGTCTCAGCGGGCGGCCGGCTGCGGGCGGCTCACGGCGTCTACCAGCGGATGATGACCCAGTTCGGCACCTCCACGTCGGGGCCGAGCTCGTCGCGGCGCGTGTCCAGGTGGCCGTCGCCGTCGCTGTCGATCAGGTAGTAGGGCGGGCCCTTGCGGGGCGTCACCTTGACCATGTAGAGCCGGCCGTTGACGCGGTACTCCTCGATGCGGCCGCCCGCGTGCGGGCGGATGATGACCTGGCGCTCCAGCGCCTCGCTGTCGACACCCTCCTCCCCCGCGGCGGGGGCGGCCGCGGGCGGGGCCCCGGCCGGAGGGCCCGGCGGTGGCGGCACCTCCGCGGGGGGTGCGGCGGCGGCGCCGGCGGCCCACAGGGCGAGCAGGGCGGTGGCGGTGGTGCGCACGTGGTCTCCTGCGGGGCCGGCGCTCAGAGCTCGAGGAGGATCTCCTGCTCCTCGGCGGAGGGCTCGAAGCCCCGGTGCTCGTAGTGGCTGAAGATAGCTTCCACCACGTCCTCCGGTTTGTCCAGCACGACGAAGAGCTCGAGGTCCTTCTCGGAGATGGTGCCGGCCGGGACCAGCGTCTCGCGGAACCAGGCGATGAGGCCCTCCCAGAAGGGCCGGTGCACGAGGATGATGGGGATGCGGCGCGTCTTGCCCGTCTGCACCAGCGTGAGGATCTCGGCCAGCTCGTCGAGCGTGCCGAAGCCGCCCGGCAGCACCACGTAGGCCGAGGCGTACTTCACGAACATGACCTTGCGCGAGAAGAAGTGGCGGAAGTGCAGCGAGATGTCCTGGTAGTCGTTGGGCGTCTGCTCGCTCGGGATGTCGATGTTGAGACCGATGCTCGGCGACTTGCCCGCGTAGGCGCCCTTGTTGGCCGCCTCCATGATGCCGGGGCCGCCGCCGCTCACCACCGAGAAGCCCGCATCCGAGAGCAGCCGCGCGATGCGCTCGCCGAGCTCGTACCAGGGATGGCCCGGCGGGATGCGTGCGGAGCCGAAGATGCTCACCGAGGGCTTGATGCGCGCGAGCCGCTCGAAGCCCTCCACGAACTCGGCCATGATCTGGAAGATCTTCCACGACTCGCGCGTGAGCAGCGCGTCGTTGACCGGCAGCATGCTCGGGTGGCCGGCCTTGCCGTTCCTGCCGCGGGGCACGTCCATCGCACTCACCTCCTTCGCCTGTCTGCGTCCGGCCCGGTCGCCGGGGTCCGCTATGCTACCCTGTGCCGGTGCCGCCCTGCCCCGCTATCGGCCCCGCGGCGCGCGGCCTTGAGCCCCCCGGCCCCATGACCGAGCGCAAGCCCCTGATTCTGGTGGACGGCTCCGGTTACCTCTACCGGGCCTACCATGCCCTGCCGCCGCTGACCAACTCGCGCGGCGAGCCCACGGGCGCCGTCTACGGTGTGGCCAACATGCTGCGGCGCATGCTGCGCGAGCACGACCCGGAGCTCGTGGCCGTGGTCTTCGACGCCCCGGGCCGCACCTTCCGCGACGAGCTCTTCGAGCGCTACAAGGCCAACCGCCCGCCCATGCCCGACGATCTCGTCGCCCAGCTCGAGCCCCTGCGCGAGCTGGTCGGGGCCATGGGGCTGCCGCGTCTCGAGGTGCCGGGGGTGGAGGCCGACGACGTCATCGGCACGCTGGCGCGGCGCGCCGCCGCACGCGGCCTGCCGGTCGTGATCGCCACCGGCGACAAGGACATGGCCCAGCTCGTCGACGGCCGCATCGTGCTCGAGGACACCATGCGCGGGCGCGTCACGGACCGCGCCGCGGTGGAGGCGCGCTTCGGCGTGCCGCCCGAGCGCATCGTCGACTGGCTCGCGCTCGTCGGCGACAGCTCCGACAACATCCCGGGGGTGCCGCGGGTGGGGCCCAAGACCGCGGCCAGGTGGCTGCGCCAGTACGGCTCGCTCGATGCGCTCGTGCGCCACGCCGACGAGATCCCGGGCAAGGCCGGCGAGAGCCTGCGCGCGCACCTCGACCAGCTCGAGCTCTCGCGCGAGCTCGCCCGCATCCGCACCGACCTCGAGCTCGACGTCGACCCCGAATCCCTGCGCCGCCGCCCGCCCGACACCGCGCGTCTGCGCGAGCTGCTGCGGCGGCTCGAGTTCACGAGCTGGCTCAAGGAGCTGCCGCGCGAGGAGGCGGCCGCACCCGGCCGCGCCCCGGAAGGCGGCGGCTCGCCCGGGGAAGGCGCCGGCGATCCGCCCGCGCCGGCGGAGGGGCCGGCGGCCGGCGCGGCAGCGGACTACGAGCTGGTCCTCGACGAGGCCGCGCTCGAGCGCTGGCTGGAGCGCCTGCGCGCCGCGCCGCTCTTCGCCCTCGACACCGAGACCACGAGCCTGGACTACATGGAGGCCGAGATCGTGGGGCTCGCCTTCGCGGTGGCGCCGGGCGAGGCCGTCTACGTGCCGCTCGCGCACGCCTACGAGGGCGCGCCGGCGCAGCTCGGCCGCGAGGCCGTGCTCGAGCGCCTGCGGCCGCTGCTGGAGGACCCCGGCCGCCCCAAGCTCGGCCACAACCTCAAGTACGACATGAGCGTGCTCGCCAACCACGGCATCGAGCTCGCGGGCCTGGCCTACGACACCATGCTCGAGTCCTACGTGCTGAACAGCACGGCGAGCCGCCACGACCTCGACTCGCTCGCGCTCAGGCACCTCGGCCACCGCAACATCGCCTACCACGAGGTCGCGGGCGAAGGCGCGGAGCAGGTCGCCTTCGGCCAGGTGCCCCTCGAGCGCGCCGGCCCCTACGCGGCCGAGGACGCCGACATCGCGCTCCGGCTGCACGGGCGCCTGTGGCCCGAGCTCGCCGCCCAGCCGGGGCCGCGGCGCGTGTTCGAGGAGATCGAGATGCCGCTGGTGCCGGTGCTCTCGCGCATGGAGCGCACCGGCGTGCTGGTCGACGTCGAGCGCCTGCGCGAGCAGAGCCGCGCCCTCGCCGAACGCCTGCGCGAGCTCGAGCGCGAGGCGCACCGCCTCGCCGGCGGGCCCTTCAACCTCGCCTCGCCGAAGCAGATCCAGGAGATCCTGTTCGGCAGGCTCGGGCTGCCGGTGCTGGCGCGCACGCCCAAGGGCCAGCCCTCCACGGCGGAATCCGTGCTCGCCGAGCTCGCCGCCGAGTACGAGCTGCCGCGCGTGATCCTAGAGCACCGCCAGCTCGCCAAGCTCAAGTCCACCTACACCGACCGCCTGCCGGAGCAGGTCAACCCCCGCACCGGGCGCGTGCACACCTCCTATCATCAGGCGGTGGCGGCCACCGGGCGGCTCTCCTCCTCCGACCCCAACCTGCAGAACATCCCGGTGCGCACCGAGGAGGGCCGGCGCATCCGCCGCGCCTTCGTCGCGCCCCCGGGCTGGAAGCTGCTCGCCGCCGACTACTCGCAGATCGAGCTGCGCATCATGGCGCACCTGTCGGGCGACGAGGGCCTGCTCGCCGCCTTCGCCGAGGGGCGCGACATCCACGCCGCCACCGCCGCCGAGGTCTTCGGCGCCGGGCCCGGGGGCGTGACGGCCGAGCAGCGCCGCGCCGCCAAGGCCATCAACTTCGGCCTCATCTACGGCATGTCGGCCTTCGGGCTCGCGCGCCAGCTCGGCATCGGGCGCGAGGAGGCGCAGGGCTACGTGGACCGCTACTTCGCGCGCTACCCGAAGGTGCGCGCCTTCATGGAGGCGATGCGCGAGCAGGCGCGCGAGCGCGGCTACGTCGAGACCATCTTCGGCCGCCGCCTCTACGTGCCCGAGATCCGCTCGCGCAACGCCCAGCGCCGCCAGTACGCCGAGCGCACCGCCATCAACGCCCCCATGCAGGGCTCGGCGGCCGACATCATCAAGCGCGCCATGATCCGCCTCGACGCCTGGATCCGCGCCTCCGGCGCGCCCGTGCGCATGATCATGCAGGTGCACGACGAGCTGGTCTTCGAGGTCGAGGCGGGCTTCGTCGAGGAGGCGCGCGCGCGCGTGCGCGAGCTCATGGAAGGCGTCGCCGAGCTGCGCGTGCCGCTGGTGGTCGAGACCGGCGTCGGCGACAGCTGGGACGAGGCCCACTGAAGCGCCCCACCGCGGCACCCGGGCGTATCCCGCACGGGACGTGCGGGATTGGCCGGTGCACGGCGCCCGGGAACTCCGGACGCGCGCGGCGGTCATAGAAGGCGAACGTCGCGCGTGTGACGTTCCCCGCTTCCCTCCCTGAGCGGGTGCCGTCCGGTCCCCCCTGCCGGACGGCGGTGTTCGCCCCGGCGCCACTCCCCCCGAGAGC
>WFOW01000247.1 GCA_015487895.1 Gammaproteobacteria bacterium
AGAGCATGTTGCCGAGCAGGTGCCACAGCCCGCCGTGCAGGAACATGGAGGTGAGGAGGGTGAGCGCCGGAGGCACGACAGCGAGCTCCGGCGCCAGCACGCGCTCGCCGAAGAACACCGCCGGGATGAAGCCGAGGCTGTAGACGGCGCGCCGGTAGCCGGTCTGACCGAGGGAGATCTGCCACAGGAAGGCCGCGACGCAGGCGGCGATGAGCGCCACGGTCACCACCGGGCGCAGCGTCGTCGGGTTGGCGTCGTGGAGGGGGCTCATGCCGGCCTGCCGTCGGCGGACACCTTAGCCGCCGCGCGGCCCGCGGTAAAGCGAATAGGAAGCCGGGGAGGCGACGCCGCTAGTGCAGCGGGCCGCGCGCCTCGGCCCCGGCGGGCTCGAGCCGCCGCCACACGCGTGCGGCGAGCGCCTCGTCCACCACCACCTCGTAATAGTGCGCCGGCGCCTCGCCGCGCGGCTCGAGCTCCCGCACCTGCCCCTCGCGCAGCGTCAGGCGGCGCGTGCTGCCGCGCGCGTCGAGGTAGCGTCCGCCGTAGAAGGCGCAGGGCCCGAGACCCGGCACATCGAGCTCCACGCGCCCGAGGCGGATCTCCCCGGCGAGCTGCGGGAAGGCGTCACGATGCAGGAGCACGCCGTTGACGTTGTAATGGAGCTCGCGCTCGCCCTTCTCGCCCGCGAGGAGGTGGCCCGGAGGCACGCGCCAGGTCATGGCGTGCACGCCGGGCGGCGCGGCGGTCGCCTCGCGCAGGAAACGCGCGCACGACGACAGCCGGTCCGCGAGGCCGATCGCCGGCGAGATGGTGATGGGGCGGTCGCCGTCGTAGAGATAGGCGGGCGGCTCGGGGCACCAGGCGATGCCGATCCCGACCTCGAGCTCGGGCAGGCCGTGGCGGCGGCAGCCGGCGTTGTGGGCCCGCACCAGGTCGACGATGGCGCGCGCGAGCCCGCAGGCACGCGCCACCGCCATGCGCGGCAGCATCCCGTCCTCGGGCTCCAGGATGCCGGCGATGACGGCGTCGCCCTCGAGGAAGATCTTCTCGGCGCCGAACATGAGCAGCAGCTCGTTGACGGGGCCGAAGAAGTGCAGATCGAAATGCGTGGCAGGGTTGAGGCCGCGGCGCACCAGCTCGCGCGTGATGCGCATGGAGCCGCGCAGGTCGGCCTTGACGATGACGTGGCCGCACATGGCGGCGGCGCCCTCCTCGCCCTCGCCGGGGCCGGGGTAGTCCTGCAGCGCGCGGTTGGTGCGCGACAGCCGCACCTCCTCGGCCGACTCCACGAGGCGCAGCTGCTCGAGCAGGGCACGCGTGAGGAAGTAGCAGCGCAGGTCGCGGCGGTAGGCGAGAAAGTCGCGCAGGTACCGGCGCACGAGCTCGCGCCGGCGCCCCGCCGGGCAGCGGCGCACCCGCCGGGCGGCGGCCCGCAGCGGCGCGAGCCGCGGGTCGCGGCGCCCTCGCGCGCCGAGCTCGGCCCGGATCTTCTCGAGCGCGCGCGCCGCGCCCGGACCCCCGCTCAGGTACTGCAGCAGCAGCAGCGGGTTGATGTCACGGTAGTGGTCCCGGTAGAGCGGCACGACCTCGTAGCTGGCGACGATGCGGCCCAGCACGCCGTGGTCGCGGAAGGCGTCCTCGAGCCGGCGCAGCTCGAGCTCCTGGAAGCGGCGGTGGAGCCGCAGCCGGTTCCAGGCGTCCATGTCCCCGCGGCGGCGGGCCGCCTCCATCGCCTCCCAGGTGCGCTCGCCGTCGAGCAGGAGGTCGACGTTCTCCGGCACCTCGGTGCCCGGCACCGCGTGGTCGAGGTCGCGCCGCACCCGCCGGCGCAGCACCTCGGGCTCCACTGCCTCGTCCCAAGCGTACCAGTGCAGGCGCCGCACGCGCGGCGGCAGCCCGGGGCGGGCGCGCTCGGCGCCGGCACGCACGAACAGCGCCTCGACCTCGCGCTCCACGCAGACATAGGTCTGGCGGTCCTCGCTGCGGTGGCCCAACAGCACGTAGTGACGCATGAGGAGCTCGGGCGCGGTGGGATCCGTGGCGTGCAGCAGCGGGTTGTCGAGCACCTCGCGCGGCAGCGCCCAGGCGGTGCCGAGTAGCGAGCGGCGCAGCTCGGCAGCGGGACCCGCCTCCACCCGCATGAGCTGCGTCCAGACACGGCGCGCGACGGCGTACTGGATGCGCGGGCGGCGCTTGGCGAAGCGCACCAGGTGCTCGTAGAGCTCCAGCCCTTCCGTGGCACGGGTGCGCTCCTCGCGCAGCGAGCCGCGCAGCCCCTGGAGCACGCCTTCG
>WFOW01000248.1 GCA_015487895.1 Gammaproteobacteria bacterium
CGCCCCCGGCCTCTCCCCCGGCCTCGGGTTGGGCCGCCACGGCGGGCAGCGGCTCGGCGCCGGCGAAGACGAGCACGTCGGGCGGAACGGCCTCGGGCGGCGGCGCCTCGGCGGGCGGCGGGGCCTCGGCCACCTCGGGCACGGGCGGGCGTGAGAGGACGGCATAGAGTGTGCGGCGCACGCGCGTCGGCACGATGCGCACGTTGCGGAAGCCGAGGGCGCGCAGCCGCCGCAGGGCGCGGCGCGCGCGCGCGGCGTCGCGGTAGGCGCCCGCGACGACCATGTAGCCGCGCTCCCACCGGTCGCGCACCACCCGCGCCGGCAGATCCAGCCCGCGTGCGCGGCGGGCGGCGCGCTGGGCGTCGGCCCACCGCTGGTAGACCCGCAGGATCACGGCATGCAGGGTGAGGCGCTCGCGGCGCGGCTCCACGCGCACGTCGCGCCAGCCCTCCTCCACGAGCCGCGCCGCGTGGGCCTCGGCGCGACGGCGCGACGAGAACACGCGGGGGCCGGGCAGTGCGGCGGCACCGGCCGCGTCCGGCGCCTTCTCCGGGGCAGCCGCCGGCGCCTCGCGCCGCGCGGCGGGGGGCGCGGCTGGAGCCGACGGCGCCGTGGGCACGCGCTCCGCCCGTGCGGGCCCCGGCCGCCCCGCCCCCCGCGGCGGGGGCAGGCGCACCACGGCATAGCGGCGCTCCTCCACCTGCACGGGCACGACGCGCAGCCCGCGCAGGCGCAGCCGCCGGGCCACGCGCTCTCCCACCCTGCGTGCCCTGCGCTCGCTGGCGTAGGCGCCGAGGGAGATCTCGTGGCCGCGCGTGCCCGGCACACGGCGCACCACGTGGGGGATGCCGGCCGCGCGCAGCCGGCCGGCGACGGCGAGCGCCTCGCGCCGGCTGGGGAAAGGCCCCAGCCGCACGCGGTAGAGCGTGCGCGGGCGCGCCACCTCGCGCACCTCCACACGCAGGCCGCGCCGGCGCGCCGCGGCCGCGGCGGCCCGGGCCTCGGCCCGCGTGCGATGCTCGCCCAGCACCTCGCCGCCGGCCGCCTGCGCGCCGCCACCGGCGGAGGCCGCGCCCGCCTGCCACGGCGCGACGGCGAGCACGGCCAGCAGCGCGATCGGCAGCATGACCGCCCGCGCGCTTGCCCGCCGCACGCGCCTCATGGCCGGAATCCCCGCTCGCGGGACTCGTCCTCGAGCGCCTGGCGCGTGAACAAGCCCTCGGGCAGCCCCTGGTCGTAGACCGCCTTCTCGACCGTCACGCGCGTGCGGTGCCCGGAGCGAAGCTCCGTCATCGTGCTGTCCATCACGGTCCAGTAGCCCTGGATGCGCTGGATGCGGTGCACCACGAGGCGCTTGAGCGGCTCCTTACCGCGCTTCGGATAGAAGTCCACGCGCAGGGCGACGAGCGTCTGCGGATGGATCCAGCTCACGCGCCGGCCGTAGACGGAGTTCGCGGGGTCGGCGGGCACGCTCTCGAGGACCTCGCACAGCACGCCCTGGAATTTTTCCCTGCGCAGCAGGCGGTGGCGGTCCATGTCGGGCTCGCGGTCGCGCAGGTCCTCGTAGTAGAAGTCGGAGCCGACGAAGCGTCCGCCCCTGCGCTCGCCGGCGATGCGCCGCACCTTGCCGAGCGCCGGCAGGAAGAGCCACTGGTCGGTGGCCTCGCCCGGGTGGTCCACCGTGAGCAGCCCCACGCCCGCGATGTCCTCCGGAGAGGTGAAGCGCACCAGCGACAGCACGCGGCCGTCGCCATGGTCGAGGCGGTAGGTGTACATGCGCCGCACGCGCGGGCGGCTGCGCGGCGCCGTCAGGACCATCGTCCCGCGCGTGACCAGGTCGCGCCCGTCGGGCCGGTCGTAGACGCGCTGGGCGAGCGCGCGGCCGGCGGCCTCGGGATCGGCCGCCATCGCCGCCGGCACCGCCAGCAGGAACCCGCACATCGCTATCCCGCGCACTATGCCGCGCATGGCTCCGCAGATCCTTCCGCCGTCGGAGGGACCTTAGCCGGTCGGCGCGGCCGCGGTCAATGCGATGGTTCCCGGCTTGGCGTAAGCTTGCATCACGAAGGGATCCGGAGCCGAGGCGTGGGCACAGCTCAGCGGCGGGACGGCCTGGCGAGCGCCTTCGACTACGCGGCCGCCTTCTCGCGCAACATCGGGTGGCTGACCCGCGAGGAGCAGGCGCGGCTGCGAACGGCGCGCGTGGCCATCGCGGGCACCGGGGGCGTCGGCGGCAGCCACGCCCTCACCCTCGCCCGCCTGGGGGTGGGGAGATTCACGCTGGCGGATCCCGACCGCTTCGAGCTCGCCAACATGAACCGTCAGGCGGGCGCGCGCATGGACACGCTCGGGCGCCCGAAAGCGGGGGTGATCGCGGAGATGGTCCGCGCGATCAACCCCGAGGCGGAGGTGCGCGTGCTGGAGGAGGCCGTCACGGAACGCAACCTCGACGCCTTCCTCGAGGGGGCGGACGTCTATCTCGACGGCCTCGACTTCTTCGTCCTCGACTTGCGCCCGCCCCTGTTCGAGGCCTGCCGGCGGCGCGGCATCCCCGCCGTGATCGCCGGCCCGCTCGGGCTCAGCGCCGCCATGGTCACCTTCGTGCCGGGAGGCATGTCCTTCGAGGCCTATTTCGGCTTCGAGGGCCGTCCTCCCGTCGAGCGCGCCCTCCGATTCCTGATCGGGCTCGCCCCGGCGATGCTGCACCGCACCTATCTGGTCGACCCCTCCGCCGTGGACCTGGAGGCGCAGCGGGGGCCTTCCACCGGGATCGCGGTGGAGCTCTGCGCGGGGCTCGCGGCCGCCCAGGCCATGAAGCTCCTGCTCGGGAGGGGCCCGATCCTGCCCGCGCCATGGAGCGTGCAGGTGGACGCCTACCGCCTGCGGCTACGCCGCACCTGGCGGCCCGGCGGTCATCGCAACCCCCTGCAGCGGGCGGCGCTCGCCTACGCCAGGCGCAGGCTGGCCCGCATGCGCCAGTCCACGGCCGGTTGAGAGATGGGCCCGGACCGCGACACGGTGCTCGCCGTCCTCGAGGAGGCGCGCTGGGCACCGAGCGGCGACAACACCCAGGTCTGGCGCTTCGAGCTCGCGGGCCCCGGCCACGTGGTCGTGCACGGGCGGCGCATCGGCGAGCGCTGCGTCTACGACCTGGAGGGGCACGCCAGCCTCCTCGCCCTCGGCGCCCTGCTCGAGAGCCTCCGCATCGCCGCATCCAGACGGCGGCTGGCGGCACGCTGGTCCCTGCGCCCCGACGCGCCATGGGTGCGCCCCACCTTCGACGTCCGCCTCGAGCACGCTTCCGGCATCCTCCCGGATCCCCTGGGCGAGGCGCTGCGGACGCGCAGCGTCAGCCGCCGCCCCTACCG
>WFOW01000249.1 GCA_015487895.1 Gammaproteobacteria bacterium
CGTCACCCGCCTCCCGCCACCCGTCTCCCGTCACTCCCTCGAGACGCTGCCGGCGAGCTGGCGGAAGAGGCTCGACTCGCGGCGGTAGAAGCCCTCGGTGTGGAGGGAGTCCGGCAGGCGCAGCAGCGTGTAGTCCAGGTGATGGACCAGCTCGTGCAGCAGCGTGCGCAGGAAGGTGCGGAAGGCCACCACCCGGCGACGCTTCGCGGTGCGCATCCAGAGGGTGACGCGCGGGTGCCGCGGCGGGCGCGCCGGCTCGTAGAGCCCGTGGAGCTCGCCCCAGTGCGCGTGGGGCCTGCGCTCCAGCACGGTCACGGCCGCGCGGCGCACGCCGAGCTGGTCGCAGATGCCGTTGGCGAGGCGCTGCACGGCCCGCTCCACCGCGGCGCGCTCGCCCGCGGCCAGGGCGCGCTCGAGAGCGGCGGCCAGCGGGCGGAGCTCCCCGGGGCGCGGCAGCGCGATCTCGCCCACGGCGTCGCTCGCGCGGTAGATGCGCTTGCGCTCCGGGCTGAGGCGCTCGTAGTAGGCGAAGGGCATCGCGCGGGACCGAATGCCGCCGGTGCGGGATGGTGCCGGAGGGGAGACTCGAACTCCCACGCCCGAGGGCACGTGATCCTAAGTCACGCGCGTCTACCAGTTCCGCCACTCCGGCCGCGCCGCTATTGTGCCACGCGCCCCGGCGCGAGCGGCGCGAGCGCCGCCTCGAGCCAGCGCCGCGCCCGCGCGCCGATCCCGGGCCGCTGGCTCTCGCGCGGGCCGGCGACGTTGAGCACGCGCACGCCATGGGCGCGCAGCCAGGGCGCCAGCGCCGCCGGGTCGGGGCTGCGCGCGAGGTCCACGACCCGCACCGGGCGCCCGGCGCGCCGCGCCAGCCGCAGGGTGAGCGCCGTGCCGCCCGTGAGCGGGCCCTCGGCCAGGATCAGGGTGGCGTCGGCCGCCCGCACGTTGGCCTCGGTGCGGAACCGGTAGTCCCGCTCGGGGGTCTCAAGGAGCGGATAGCGGTCCGGGATCCGGCCGTCCTCGGCGCGGCGCCCGCGCGGGCACCAGCCGCCGCAGGGAAGCCCCAGCGCGAGCGCGGCGTCGAGCGCGGCACGGTCCACGCCCGTCTGGCCGCCGCTCACGATGCGAAGCCGTTCCACCGCGCCCTTGCCAGCTTCCCGCCGTCGCCTCATATTCTGCTGCATGCTGCCGTGGCCGCCCGCGGGGCGGCAGGGACCGTGACGACCGAGACCCGCACCGACGACCTGCACCTGCTGATCGCCACCCTGCCGGCGGCGCTGCGCGAGGCCTTCGCGCGGCTGCCGCAGGAGGATCTCCTCGAGATCGTGCTCGACCTCGGGCGCGCGCCGCTCGCGCGCTACCCGGGCGGGGCCGTGCGCATCCGCGAGGCGGCCGTCACGCGCGAGGACCTCGCGCACGTGACCGCGATGGTCGGCGAGTTCGGCGCCGACAACCGCGCCGGCATCGAGGGCACCCTGCACCGCATCGCCGCCATCCGCAACCGCGCGGGGCGCATCGTGGGCCTGACGCTGCGCGTCGGGCGCGCCGTCTACGGCACCATCGAGCCCATCCGCCACCTGGTCGAGGGCGGCGCGAGCCTGCTGCTGCTCGGCCCGCCCGGGGTCGGCAAGACCACGCGCCTGCGCGAGATCGCGCGCGTGCTGGCCGACGACCTCGGCAAGCGGGTGATCGTGGTCGACACCTCGAACGAGATCGCCGGCGACGGCGACGTGCCGCACCCGGCGATCGGGGCGGCGCGGCGCATGCAGGTGCCGCACCCCGAGCGCCAGCACGCCGTCATGATCGAGGCCGTGGAGAACCACATGCCGGAGGTCATCGTCATCGACGAGATCGGCACGGCGGCGGAGGCGGCGGCCGCGCGCACCATCGCCGAGCGCGGCGTGCAGCTCATCGGCACCGCCCACGGCACCACGCTCGCCAACCTGGTCCAGAACCCGACCCTGTCCGACCTGGTCGGGGGCGTGCAGACCGTCACCCTGGGCGACGAGGAGGCGCGTCTGCGCGGCACGCAGAAGACGGTGAGCGAGCGCAAGGCGCCGCCGACCTTCGATGCCGTCGTCGAGCTGGTCGACCGCGAGCGCCTGGTGGTGCACGAGGACACGGCGGCCGCGGTGGATGCGCTGCTGCGCGGCCGCCCGCCGGCGGGCACGCCCGCGGGCGGTGACGCGGAGCCGGCGGCCGGGCCCATCGAGGAGGCGCCGCCGGCGCTGCCCGAGACGGACCGCCCGCTGCGGATCTACCCTTACGCCCTGAGCCGCGACACGGTCGAGCGCGTGCTGCGCGACCTGCGCCTGGAGGCGCGCACGGTGGGGCGCCCCGAGCAGGCCGACCTGGTGGTCGCGCTGCGCGCGCGCGCCGACGATCCCCGCCTGCGGCGCATGCTGGCCGAGCTCGACCTGCCGCTCTACGTGGCGCGCCGCAACACCAGCGCCCAGATCCGCCGCCTGCTCGCCGACGTCTTCCGGCTGGCGCGCGGGGTGGACGACGAGGAGCTGGGCGAGGCGCTGCGCGAGGCCGAGGAGGCCGTGGCGCGGGTGCGCGAGGCGGGCGCACCCGTGGCGCTGGCGCCGCGGCCGGCCTCGGTGCGCCGCCTCCAGCACCGCGTGGTCGCGCGCCACCGCCTGGTGGCCGAGAGCGCGGGCAGCGGCGCGGCGCGCCACCTGGTGGTCTACCCGGGCTGAGCCCATGGCGCGCGCAGCGGCCAGGGACGCCCCCGCGCCGCCGCCGGAGCTCGTCGAGCGCGCCCGGGCCGTCACCGAGCGCCTGCTGCGCAAGTACCGCCGCCCCAGGGTGGCGCTCGAGTTCTCGAGCCCGCTCGAGCTGCTGGTGGCCACCATCCTCTCGGCGCAGTGCACCGACGAGCGCGTCAACCAGGTCACCCGCACCCTGTTCCGCCGCTACCGCAGCGCCCGGGCCTACGCCGAGGCCGATCCCGCCGAGCTCGAGGCGCTGATCCGCCCCACGGGCTACTACCGCCAGAAGGCGCGCACGCTCATCGCCTGCTGCCGCGCCCTGGTCGAGCGCTTCGGCGGCAAGGTCCCGGACCGGCTCGAGGACCTGACGAGCCTGCCCGGGGTCGGCCGCAAGACCGCCAACCTCGTGCTCGGCAGCGCCTTCGGCAGGCAGGCCATCGCGGTCGACACCCACGTGCTGCGGGTCGCCAACCGGCTCGGGCTCGCCGCGAGCCGCAACCCCGACCGCGTCGAGGAGGCCCTGATGGCGCTCGTGCCCAGGCGCCGCTGGACGGCCTTCACGCT
This sequence comes from Gammaproteobacteria bacterium, assembly GCA_015487895.1. Lineage (GTDB taxonomy): Bacteria > Pseudomonadota > Gammaproteobacteria > S144-34 > S144-34 > S144-34. Next base: position 3,279 of record WFOW01000249.1, read on the forward strand.
CGCCGCCATCCTCCACGGGCGCGAGACCTGCACCGCACGCAACCCGCGGTGCGGCGAGTGCGTGCTCCACGACCTCTGCCCCTGGCCCGAGAAGACGCGCCACGCCGGGGCCCCGGCCCGCGAGGGCGGCACGAGACGCAGGAAGGGGGCGGCCCGCGCCCCCCGCTAGGCCCCGCGGCCCCGCGCAAGGGACGACGGCGGGCTAGGCGCGCTCCACGCGCACCGGATCGCCGGGCCGCACCGCGGCCAGCGCCCGCACGTCGCCGAGGGCGCGGGCGAAGACGTTGCACGGGGCGGCGAGACGGATCTCGTCGCCGCGGGAGACCGGCGTGCGGCCGTAGCCGATGGCGATGCAGCGCCCCTCGCTCCAGAAGGCGATGTCGCCGGGCTCCATCACCTCGCGGGCCCCGGGCTCGAGGCCGGCCTCCACCGGCACCTCGAAGTAGACCTCCTCGCCCCAGGTGCGCGCGCGCGCCTCGAGCGGCAGCGCCGCAGCCACGGCGCGTGCCGTCGGCGTCTCCAGCAGCTCCGCCTCCAGGCGCACCGGCCCTGCGTGGATGCGGATGCGCCCGCCCATCGCTCCTCCGGGACCGCCCCAGCCGTCCATCGCCCGACGAAGATAGTCCAGTATGCGGGCCTCGAGCCACCAGCGCCCGCGGCCACGGCCGACGAAGCCGACGTGGCCCCCCGCGTCGGCGAGCTCGAGCCGCACCGCCGGCGCGAGCTCGGCCGCCCGCGGGATGGCCCCGGGGGCGACGAAGGGATCGTCGCGCGCGTGCAGGACCAGCGTGGGCACGCGGATGGCGGCGAGCCAGGGGCGGCAGCTCGCGCGCGCGTAGTAGTCGTCGGCGCCGGCGAAGCCGTGGAGCGGGGCGGTGATGCGGTCGTCGAAGTCCCACAGGCTGCGGATGCCGCGTAGCTGCGCCTTCGTGATGCCCGGCAGCGGCGCCTCCCGCAGGCGCCGGCGCACGCTCGCGCGCATGCGCCGCAGGAGCGCGGCCTCGTAGAGGCGCGACAGCCCCGTGTGGATGCGGCGCGCGCAGGCGGCGAGGTCGAAGGGCACCGAGACCGCCACCGCCGCCCGCAGGGCCGCGCGCGCGCCCGCCTCGCCGAGATGCCGCAGCAGCAGGCTGCCCCCGAGCGAGAAGCCCACGGCCGCGGCAGCCGGCCGGCCCGTCGCCGCCAGGTGGGCGAGCGTGGCGGCAAGGTCGCCCGTCATGCCGCCGTGGTAGAGGCACGGCCCGCGGTTGGGCCGCCGCCCGCAGCCGCGCAGGTGCATGACCGCGGGGCGGTAGCCTGCGCCTGCGAGCCGCGCCATCAGTCCGGCGGCATAGGGCGAGCGCACCGAGCCCTCCAGCCCGTGGAGGATCAGCACGACCGGGCCGCGCGCGCCGCGCGCCCAGGCGAGCTCCAGGAAGTCGCCGCCGGGAAGCGGCACCTCCTCCCAGGCGAGCGCCGGCGGGCGCGCGCGCCGTGCGAGCGCCGCCCAGAGCGTCTGGCGGTGGGGACCGGACAGCCCCCGTGCGGGCGTGAAGGCCGCCCGGGCCACCACACCCGTGGCGCGGGCGCCGGTGGGGGCGAGAGGCTGCACGGA
>WFOW01000250.1 GCA_015487895.1 Gammaproteobacteria bacterium
CCCGGCAACCAGCTCGGCGGCCTGGACGTGCGGTGGCGCCTCCCCGGCCTTCCCGCGGCGGCGTGGATGCAGCTCATAGGCGAGGACGAGGCCGGCGGGCTGCCCTCGCGCCCCATCGGCCAGGCGGGGCTTGCGCTGTGGGGCGCCACCGGCAGCGGCTCCTGGCGCCTGCGCCTCGAGATCACGGACACGGCGGTCGCCTTCTACCGCGACCCGCCTATGTTCAATACGGCGTACAACCACGGCATCTACCGCAGCGGCTACCGCTACCGCGGGCGCAGCCTCGGCCACGGCATCGACAACGACGGCCGGATGCTCTCGGTGGGAGGCATCTGGACCGGGCCGAAGGGGCGCACGCTCGCCCTGACGCTGCGGCGCGCCCGGCTCAACCGCGACGGCGCGGGCGCCCATCCCCTCGCGCCTTCCGGAGAGCGCCGTCTTCGCGCGGACCTCGAGCTCTGGGAGACGAGGGGGCGAGGCGTGCGGGTGGGCGCTGCCGTCTCCGTGGAGCGGACCACGGGCGGCGGCCGCGGGAGCGCACTCGATGCCGGCGCCTGGGTCGGCATCTCGCTCCTGCGCTGACGGGGCACGCATGCCGCGCTTGTCTCGCGCGGGCGTGGTGGGATAATAGCGGGCGGTCTCGCCGGTCCTTCCGTCAGTGCGGCTCGGCCGGCACCCTGCCGAAGCCAGGCGGCGTCATGACCGGGCCTTCCTCATGCGAACGGCCCCTGCGGTAGCTTTGCCCGCGTGGCACCCGGCCGCGGGGGCGCCCCGGCGGATCCGAAGCACGCCGCGAAGACGAAGAAGAAGCTCATCGAACCTTCTCCTGAAGGCCGGCCGAAGCGTCCCTCCCCGGGCACCCGGACGGCTCGCGCACATGGCATGAAAGGCATCCCGATGCGGCTCTCTCCGGCCCCCCTGATCCTCTTCCTCGTCATCCTGGCGCTCGCGGGCGCTCCTGCGGACGCCGCGCCCCCGCAGCCGGCATCGGACCCGCTGCGGCTGCTCGAGGGCCTCACCCCCGAGCAGCGTGCCGCGGCCCTCGAGGCCCTGCGCACGAAGCGCCGGATGCGCCCCGCGGAGCCGGCGCCCCAGCAGGAGGTGCCGGATACCCGACTCCCCCTTCCCGCGCGCTCCCTGCCCGAGGAGCCGAGCCCCATCGAGCGGGCCATGCGCCGGGCGGCGGCCCTGCTCCTGCTCGGTCGCACCGGGCCTGCCGGAGCATGGGAGGAGGCAGCGGACGCGCCCATGGCCGCGGAAGGGGAGCAGCGGAGGGAGACGCCCGGCGCCGTCGCGGACGCCGAAGGGGACACGGACGCGCGCGCGCCGGACGCCCCGCCGGAGCGGGAGGGGCGGGAATCTCGGGATCCCGTCGATCCCGGCACCCTGCACCAGTACGGCTACGAGCTCTTCGCCGGCGTGCCGAGCACCTTCGCGCCCGCCACCGACATTCCGGTGCCGCCCGACTACGTGGTAGGTCCCGGAGACACCGTGCAGGTGCAGCTCTTCGGCAAGGTCAATGCCGAGCACAGCCTCGTCGTCACACGCGAGGGCCTCCTGCACTTCCCCGAGATCGGACCTGTCCAGGTGGCAGGCCTCACCTTCCGCGAGATGCGCGAGCTTCTCCAGCGCCGCATCGCCGAGCAGATGATCGGCGTGCGCTCCGCCATCACCATGGGACCGCTGCGCTCGATCCGGGTCTTCGTGCTGGGCGAGGCGCGCACGCCCGGCTCCTACACGGTCAGCGCGCTGGCCACCATGACCAACGCGCTGCTCGCCAGCGGCGGCATCCGCAAGATCGGCTCGCTGCGCCGTGTGCAGCTCAAGCGCCGGGGGCGTATCGTCACCAACCTCGACCTCTACGATCTGCTGCTGCGCGGCGACACGCGCGACGACGCGCGCCTGCAGCCCGGCGACGTCATCTTCGTGCCTCCCATCGGCCCGGTCGTGGGCGTGGCGGGCGAGGTCCGCCGCCCGGGCATCTACGAGCTCGCCGGCGAGCGCACGATCGGCGAGGTGCTCGGGCTCGCCGGCGGGCTGCTGCCGACCGCCCATCCGCCCGCCACCCGCATCGTGCGCGTGGACGGAAGGGGAGGCCTGCGGGTCGTGGACGTCGACCTCGGCACGAAGGCCGCCTGGCGCACCCCCGTGCGCGACGGCGATCTCGTGCACGTGGCGTCCATCCTGGAGAGGGCCCGCGACACCGTTCTCCTCACCGGCCATGTGCAGCGCCCCGGCCCGCGCCAGTGGCGGCCCGGCATGCGCGTCTCCGACCTGATCCCCTCCGTGGAGGAGGATCTCCTGCCGGAGCCCGACCTCGACTACGTCCTGGTGCGGCGCGAGGAGGGCCCGACGCGGACCGTGCGCGTCTTCTCGGTGCGGCTCGGCGAGGCCCTGCGCAGCCCCGGCTCCCCCGCGGACGTGCCCCTGAGGCCACGCGACCGGGTGCACGTCTTCCCCGCCCGGGGCGAGCGGGAGGACGTCGTGGCCCCGATCGTGGAGGAGCTGCGGGCCCAGGCCCGCCACGGCGCGCCCGCGCGCGTGGTCCGCGTCAGCGGGCTCGTGCGCGCCCCGGGCGAGTACCCGCTCGAGGCGGGGATGCGCGTCAGCGACCTCCTCCGTGCCGGCGGCGGGCTCAGCGAGGCCGCCTACACCCTTGCCGCCGAGCTCACGCGCCACAAGGTCGTCGACGGCAGGCGCCGCGAGATCGAGCACATCCCGGTCGATCTCGCCGGAGTGCTCGCCCGCCGCCCGGACGCCGACCTCGCCCTACGGCCGCACGACGTGCTCCACGTCAAGCGCGTGCCCCGGTGGGCCGAGGGCGCGACGGTGGAGCTCAGGGGCGAGGTGCGCTTCCCCGGCAGGTATCCCATCGCCCGCGGCGAGCGCCTCAGCAGCGTCCTGCGCCGCGCGGGCGGGATCACCGGGGAGGCCTTCCCCGAGGGCGCCGTGTTCATGCGCGAGTCGCTGCGCGAGAAGGAGGCCGAGCAGCTCCGCCGCCTGTCGGAGCGCCTGCGCGCCGAGATCGGCGCTGCCCAGCTCGCCAGGGGCGCGAAGGAGAAGGAGGCCCAGATGGCGGTCGCCGTGGGCAAGGAGCTCGCCGCGCAGCTCGAGGCGGTGCGGCCCGTCGGCCGCCTCGTGGTCGACCTGCCCCGGCTCCTGCGCGACATGGCGGCCGGCCGCCCCAGCGAGGCGGACGTCACCCTGCGCGACGGCGACGTCATCGTCATCCCCCCGCAGACCCAGGAGGTGACCGTGATCGGGGAGGTCTTCCACCCCACCTCCCACGTCTGGCGCAGCGGCCTCGGGCGCGACGACTACATCCGCCTCAGCGGCGGCATGACCCGCAAGGCCGACCGCCGCAACGTCTACGTGGTGCGCGCCAACGGCGCCGTCATCGCCGGCGGCGGCCGCTTCGGCTCCCGCTGGTTCGACGGCGTCGGCCAGGAGATCCGCCCCGGCGACACCATCGTCGTGCCCCTCGACATCGAGCGCATCCGCCCGCTCACGTTCTGGACCAACGTCTCCCAGATCATCTACCAGATCGGCGTCGCCGCCGCCGCCTGGAAGACCGTCGGCGTCTTCTAGCGCCGATCCCAACCGCCAACCGCTGCCACGCACCGCGCACCAATGACCAACGGCCACGACCAGCCAGGAGCACAGGCCCAGGGCCAGAACCCACCGGCATCCCCACCGCCCGCGCCACAACCCTGCTACATCCTCATGCAGCCTCCACCGGATGAGGACGACGAACTCGATCTCGTCGAGCTCTGGGGGCGCGTCTGGTCGCGCCGCTGGCTGGTGGTCGCCGTCACCTTCCTGTGCACCGCTGCGGCGACCGCGGCCGCGTTTCTGATGACACCCGTCTACCGGGCCGAGGTGGTGATGATTCCCATCTCGGGCGAGGAGGGAAGGGGTGGACTCAGCGCCTTGGCGGGGCAGCTCGGCGGGCTCGCCTCACTGGCGGGCGTAGACCTGGGAGGTTCGGGCGGGCGCAAGGAGGAGGCGCTGGCCATCCTTCGCTCGCGCGCTTTCACCGAGCGTTTCATCCGCGAAGGCAACCTCCTGCCCGTGCTCTTCGCCGACAAGTGGGATGCGGCGAACGGGCGTTGGCGCGTAGACGGCCCGGACGGCGTCCCTACGCTGGGAG
>WFOW01000251.1 GCA_015487895.1 Gammaproteobacteria bacterium
CGCCCCCGCGCCCCCGCCCCATATCCGCGCGCTTCATGAGGGTACGTCAAGGGCCAGGCGGCCGCCACCCGTACCGGCGCTTCGGGCACCCCTGCGCGAGGCAGCCCAGCACCCGCTCGGCAGCAAGGCGTGCGCGCCGGAACGCCCATCAGAACGGCTCCTCGTCCTCCGCCAGCGCCTCGTCGCCCTCGTCCTTTGCCGCAGATGAAGGGGCCGACGCGCCGGTGCCCGCCTCTGCCGGCGCCGCGGGCGCGGGCTCCGTCCGCGGCTCCGGCTCGCGCCGTGCGGCACCCACCGGCACGAGCTTGACCTTCACAGGGTTCGGCACGAGCTCGAGCATGGCCCCGGAGCCGGCGTCCACCGCAGCGCCGATGAGACCGCCGAAGATGACGTTGCCCGCCATGCCGGCCGCGCCCGCACCGGCCACCTGGTTGGTGACCTGCACCTCCACCGGCTCGTAGCCGGGCTTCTCGATGTGCACGACGAAGCTCTCCTTGCGCTTCTTCCTGAGCGTGCACGGCGTGCGGCAGGTCTCTCCGGTGGAAAGCCGCACGTGGGCCCCCGGCGGATCGCTCTCCACCACGAAAGCCTCGCTCGTCCCGCGGGTGATCGTCGCGCAGCCGCCCGCCGCCGCCGCGAGCGGCAGCAGGCAGAGCAGCGACGGCCTCTTCATGCCCTTGCCATATCGCATAGCCATCTCCTCCTCGCATCCGCGTGGCACCTGCCCCAAAGGCAGGGTCTCCAGGGGAAAAGGCGGCGGATGGCGCCACGGCGTGCTCGCCGCAGCCCGACCGGATGGTCGGCCATCCGTCCCGCGCCGTGCCCGTCCATCAAGGACGCAGAGGGAAGACCGCGCCTTACACGTGGGTGCTCGGCATCCCTCGGGCGCGCGGGCGCCTCGCGCGGGAGAAGGCTAGGCTCGGGAGCGGAACGGAAAGGTGATCGGCAGGCCTGCCGTGCCGCCGGCGGCACGGCGAACGCAAGGACAGGATCGAACCGTCCCGGCGCGCGGAAGGGGCCGCCCCGCTCCGGGAGGGACGCGGTTGCGGCCTTCGGGGCTCGGGCTCAGTCCTGGTGGAACCCCCAGACGGAGCGCAGGAGGCGCTCGAGGCCGCGGTACTCGGCGTCGGTGGCGGGCACGAAGCCTCTCCTGGCGCCCCCGATGGAGGCGAGCACCTTGGCGGCGATCTCGGTGTCGCTGGTGGCGATGAGGGCCTCGCGCAGCTTGCGGCGGGTTTCGGCGTCCACCTCCCTGGTGATGGAGAAGCCGCGGTCCGGGATGTTTCTGTCGATCACGGCGAGCACGCGCAGCCCCTTCTTGGCATCGTCCGGCACCTTTCTGTCCCAGAACTTGTCGCGGAAGACGCTCGCGGCGGATTTGCCCTTCTTCAGGCACATGAGGGCGTGGCGGAAGCTCTTGACCGGTATGACGATGGGCTGACGCGCGGGGTTGGAGAACTCGTCGGCGAAGGACAGCGTCGCGAGGTTGGGCGAGGCGGGACCGCACACGCGCTTGCCGACGAGGTCGGAGACCTTGCCGATCCTGGCGTCCTCGCGCACGACGACGTAGAAGCGCAGCTTGCCCGGGAGCTTGGCGAGCACCGTGTGGTCGAGGTGCTTGAGGCGCCAGGCGATGAAGTGCGGCCCGTCGAAGAGCATGTCGTATTCGCCGGCGCGCATCTTGTTGGCGTACTCGAGGAAGCTGCGCGCCGGCACGAGCCGGATCTCGCGGCCGGACTTCCGCGACAGGTAATCCACGAGGGGCTGGAAGTTGCGCCGCGTGACGTCGGGCGGCTGCGTGGGCGGCGTCGAGAAGACAATGGCCCCCTCGCCTCCCGCGCCCTGCGCGGCCGCCGGCAGCAGGGCGGCCGCGAGCGCGAGGGCGGAAATCACCCTGACGGCGGTCCGGCTCGACATGACATCCTCCCTAATCCGATCGCCCGGTCCCTCCTGTGTGCAGGTCTTGCCCCCCCAGGCGGGACGTCGCACCTCCGCTCAGGCGCTTCCGCCGCCCGCCGCACGCGCACCGCCCGTCTCCTCGCGCGCCGGCACGGGAGCGGGCCCGAGCAGCAGCGAGCGGCCGGTCATGGCCTTGGGCTGGGGCAGCCCCATGAGCTGAAGCACGGTGGGAGCGACGCTCGAGAGCCCCGCACCCGTGGTCAGGCGCCACGGCACCTCGTCGACGATCAGGCACGGGACGGGATAGGTGGTGTGCTGGGTGTGCGGCTCGCCCGTGACAGGATCGACCATCTCGTCGCAGTTGCCGTGGTCGGCGGTGAGCACCACGGAGTAGCCGGCGGCGACGGCCGCGTCGAGCACGCGCCCGACCTCGCGGTCGAGCGTCTCGACGGCGCGGATGACGGCCTCGCGCACCGCCGTGTGCCCGACCATGTCGCCGTTGGCGAAGTTGACGACGACCAGGCTGTAGCGCCGCGTGCGCAGGGCCTCGATCACGGCGTCGGCGATCTGGGGAGCGCTCATCTCCGGCGCCTGGTCGTAGGTGGCCACGCGCGGCGAAGGGATCATGATCCGGTCCTCGCCCGGGAAGGGCTGCTCGCGACCGCCGTTGATGAAGAAGGTCACATGCGCGTACTTCTCGGTCTCGGCGCAGTGGAACTGCCGCAGCCCCGCCTCGCTCACCACGGCGCCGAGGGTGGTGCGCGGGCGCTCGGGGGCGAAGGCCACCGGCAGCCCGAAGCGCGGGTCGTACTCGGTCAGGCAGGTCACGCGCACAGGCTCGAAGCCCGGGCGCTCGAAGTGCTCGAAGTCGCGCTGCGAGAGCGCGGCGGTGAGCTGGCGCGGGCGGTCGTTGCGGAAGTTGAAGAACACGACCTCGTCGCCGGCGGCGATGCGCGGCGTGCCCTCGACGACGGTGGGCCGGATGAACTCGTCGCCCTCGCCGGCGGCGTAGGCCGCCTCGATGGCGGCACGGGCATCCGAGGCCTGGCGGCCCTCACCTCGCACCAGCGCCGCCCAGGCCGCGCGTGTGCGCTCCCAGCGGCGGTCGCGGTCCATGGCGTAGTAGCGCCCGACCACCGTAGCGATGACGCCGCCCGTGCCCTCGAGCGCGCCTTCGACAAGCGGCAGGTAGCCGAGCGCCGAGCGCGGGGGCGTGTCGCGTCCGTCCGTGATCATATGCACCACGGGCGCCACCCCGGCGCGGCGCGCGAGCTCGACGAGCGCCAGCAGGTGGCGGACGTGGCTGTGGACGCCGCCGTCGGAGACCAGCCCCAGCAGGTGCAGGGGACGGCCTGCGGCGCGGGCGCGCCCTGCCGCCTCCAGCAGCACCCGGTTGCTGTAGAAGCTTCCGTCGGCGATGGCATCGTCGATACGGACGAGATCCTGGCGGATGACCGATCCGCAGCCGATGGTCAGGTGCCCGACCTCGGAGTTGCCCATCTGGCCCTCCGGCAGGCCCACGGCGCGCCCCGAGGCCTCCAGCACCGTGTGCGGGTGGCGCGCGAAGTACTCGTCGAAGCGCGGCGTGCGCGCCTCGCATACGGCGTTGTTGCGCCGGCTCGGGTTGACCCCGAAACCGTCGAGGACGATGAGGACCACCGGCCGGCGGGGCGGGCGGTCGGAGAAGGCTTCCATGGGCTGGCTGCTCGTTCGGGCTCGGTCGGACGGCCGCGGCGCGCGGCCCCTTGTCCTACAATCTGCATCATAGCACGGCGCACCGCGCGCCCGACGAGTAAGGAAGCCGCGGAAAGGACGGGATGGCACCCGCACGCTTCAGCGTCCCCTTCGGCTTCACGTTGCCGGAGCGCCGGGCGCCGGCACGGCGCCCGCCGGAGCCGGAGGCGCTGGCGCGGTGGCTTGCCGAGCTGCCGCTGGCCAACGTCTCTGCCACCGGACGCCAGGTCCACGAGGCCCTGTATCGGCTGAACCGCATCGCGCTCGAGCCGCGCCGGCGGCTGGCGCTCGCGCGCGCCTTCGCCGCGGCCGTGGAGCCCGTGGTCGAGCAGCTCAGGCGCCGCTACGTCGGCCAGCCCTTGCCGCTGCGCGGGCGCGCAGCGAAGGCCGCCAAGGCCGCCCGCCTGCTGACGGGAGAGCTCGCCACCGCGTTCCGGGTGACGGTCACGGAGGCAACCGAGGATGGGGCGCTCGGCCCCGCGCAGGCCGACCCGGCAGCGCTCCCGGCGTTGACCGAAGCGCTCATCTGGACCGTGCGCGAGCTGCTCGAGCACTACCTCGTCTACGCGCCGGAGCCGGGCGAGGTCTGGCGCGCCTTGCACCGGATCTACGCCTACGCCGAGCACGCGGGGCGCCTGGGGCGCGATACGCTCGCCGCGCAGGTCGCCTACCGGCGCGCGGTGGCGCTCTCGCTCGCCCAGCCGCACCAGCTCCTGCCCGGCGAGGCCCTGGAGGTGGACGCGCTGCTGCTCGCCTGGGCCGAGCGTGTCGAGATCCTCGAACGCACCCCCGACGCGGGCGACTTCTGCCTCGACCTCGCCACCGCCAACCCGCCCTACCGCGCCGCCTCGCGCGGCGAGACGCGCGGCGCCGACACGCGCACCGTGGCGCTGCACAGGCTGCTCGACGCGGTGCACGGGCGCCTGAAGGAGATCCGCGCCGAGGCCACGCGACACGACGGCCGCCTGCGGCTGGCCCGCCGCCAGGAGCGCGACCGCCTGCGGCGGCTCGCACGCGCCTGGGGCGCCCCGCCGAGGCGCCAGGCCGAGCGCCATATCCGCCTCGGGCGCATCGAGATGGCGGGCGGCCTCAGCGCCGTGCACCACCACGTCACGGGCGGGCGCCCCTTCACGCCGGAGCTCGACGAGATCCGCATCCACCGCGCCGACCTCGAGTCGCTCTCGGGCAGGCTCAGCCTGGTGCCGAAGGACTTCGAGCCCTGGCGGCTCGAGGAGGAGGAGACGCGCCTCGCCACGGGCATCGTGCGCCCGCGCACCTCCGACTTCGACCCCGACCGCAACGTGCTCGACATGTGGTCCAAGATCTACGCCACGCGCGTGCAGCAGGACCCGGGCGAGACGCGCTATCCGCTGCAGCCCTGGCAGCAGCGGAACATCGGCCCCGGGGGCATCGGCGTCTTCTGCCTCGAGGAGTGCGCCGTCGGGGTGCGCACCGGCGAGCTCGTCGCCTTCCGCCCGCAGGAGGGCGAGCCGTGGGCGGTGGGGGTAGTGCGCTGGCTGCGCGCGCCGCGCGAGGCGGCGGTGGAGCTCGGCGTGCAGCGCATCGCCGGAGAGGCGCGCGGCATCGCCGTGCGCGCCGTCGCCGGCGCCGGCGAGGGCAGCGAGTACTTCCGCGCGCTGCTGGTGCCGGCGGGCGAGCCCGAGGAGCCGGGGCATCTGCTGGTGATGCCGCCGGCGGTCTACGACGTCGGCACGCGCGTGGTGCTCAACCTGGGCGAGCGGCTGTGCTACGCGCGCCTGACGCAGGTGACCGATGCGACCTCGGGCTATGCCTGCTTCGCCTATGTGATGATCGATGCGCCCAGAGGGGAGCAGGAACGCATCGAGGCGTTGCGCCAGGTGCTGTAAGTTCGCGGGAGACGGGTTACGGGTTACGGGTGACGGGTGACGGGTGACGGGTGACGGGCAACTGTACACCGTAGGCTGCAAACTGTAGCCCGCCTGTGGGAGCGGCATCTTGCCGCGACCGGAAAGCTGAGGAATCGCGGCTGGAAGCCGCTTGTATAGTGCACGGGAGACGGGTGACAGGTGACGGGAAGATCAAAGGGCCGCGCCCGAAGGGCGCACCGGCCCTCGCCTCCCGACGCCCGCCTCCCGTCACTTTCGGCTGTGGAAGGGGCTTCCAGCCCCGCCCGCCTCGCGGGAGTGCACGGGAGACGGGGTGCGGGAGACGGGGAAGACCAAAAGGCCGCGCGCAGAGCGCGCTCCAACCCTCGCCTCCCGCCTCTTTCCTCTCGCCTCCGCGCCGCAGGCGCCGCAGGCGGCCGCGGCTCCCACATTCGTGGAGCGCACGGGAGACGGGTGACGGGTCACAGTGTACAGGTTACTGTGAACCGCAACCCGTGACCTGCACCACGCTTGTGGGAGCGTGCGGGTTACGGGTGACGGGCAACTGTACACCGTAGGCTGCAAACTGTAGCCCGCCTGTGGGAGCGGCATCTTGCCGCGACCATGGACGAGGGCTGAGGAATCGCGGCTGCAAGCCGATTGTATAGTGCACGGGAGACGGGTGACAGGTGACGGGAAGATCAAAGGGCCGCGCCCGAAGGGCGCACCGGCCCTCGCCTCCCGACGCCCGCCTCCCGTCACTTTCGGCTGTGGAAGGGGCTTCCAGCCCC
>WFOW01000252.1 GCA_015487895.1 Gammaproteobacteria bacterium
ACCCGCCTGTGGGAGACTTCCAGCCCCGACCAAACGGCCGCGCGCGGAGCGCGCACCTGCCCTCGCCTCCCGACCCTCGCCTCCCGCCTCTGCCGCCGCGGACCGCGGCCGGAAGCCGCGGGTGACAGGTTGCAGGTGACAGGCTGCGGGTTACGGGTGACCGTACACCGCCACCTGCAACCCGTAACCCGTCCGCTCGCCTCCCGCCTCTGCCGCCGCAGGCGGTCGCGCCCGCTCCGCGGGAGTGCACGGGTGACGGGTGACGGGTTGCGGTGTGCGGGGTCACCGTGAACCGCAGCCCGCAAACCGTGACCCGCCTGTGGGAGGGGCTTCCAGCCCCGACCAAATGGCTGCGCGCGAAGCGCGCACCAACCCTCGTCTCCCGACTCTCGCCTCCCGCGTCTGGCTGCAGTCTGCAGCCCGCAGCCCGCTCAGCCGATGACGCCGTCGCGGGCGGCGCGCAGCACCAGCGCGTCGAACTCCTCGGCGCTCATGAGCCCGCGCTCGGCCACGATCTCGCGCACGGGCCGCCCGGTGCGCTCCGACTCCTTGGCGATCTCGGCCGCCGCCGCATAGCCGATGCGCGTGTTGAGGAGCGTGGCGAGCCCCACGCTCTGGTGCAGGAACCAGCGGCAGCGCTCGCGGTTGACGACGAGCCCGTGCAGGTTCTTGCGGGTGGCGGCGCGCACCGCGGCGGTGAGCCAGTCCATGGCGTCGAACAGCGCCGAGCCGAGCGCCGGCATCATGACGTTGAGCTCGAGCTGCCCCGCCTGGGTCATGGCGGCGATGGCGGCGTCCTGGCCCATGACCTGGAAGCAGACCATGTTGAGCATCTCGAACATGACGGGATTGACCTTGCCCGGCATGATCGAGGAGCCCGGCTGCACGGGCGGCAGGGTGATCTCGCCGAGCCCGGTGCGCGGCCCGGAGGCGAGCAGGCGGATGTCGTTGGCGATGCGGTCGAGCTCCAGGGCGAGGTCGCGGATGGCCGAGGAAAGCCGCTGGAGGTCGTGCATGGACTGCATCTGCGCGGCCATGTCCTCGGCGGGGCGGATGGGCTCGCCGGTCAGGCGCGCGAGCTCTGCCGCCGCACGCTCGCGGTAGCCCGGGGCGGTGTTGAGGCCGGTGCCGGCGGCGCTGCCGCCGAGGCCGATCTCGCACAGCGGCTCGCGGCAGGCGGCGATGCCGCGCGCCGCGCGCCGCAGCGTCCATGCGTAGGCGCCGAGCTCGCGGCCGATGGTGGTCGGCACCGCGTCCTGCAGGTGCGTGCGCCCGCTCTTGACCGTGTCGCGCTCGGCCTCGGCGATGCGCGCGAAGGCCGCGGCCATCTCCTCGACCGCCTCCAGCAGGCGCGGCAGCTTGGCGAGCGCCGCCAGGCGGATGGCGGTGGGGATGGTGTCGTTGGTGCTCTGCCCCATGTTGACGTGGTCGTTGGGGTGCACGGGATCGTAGACGCCCCGCTCGCCCCCCAGCGCCACGTTGGCGAGGTTGGCGATGACCTCGTTGGTGTTCATGTTGTGGCTGGTGCCGGCGCCGGCCTGGAAGCGGTCGACCACGAACTGGTCCAGGAGCTCGCCGGCCAGGATGCGGTCGCAGGCCGCGACGATGGCATCGGCCAGGCGCGGCTCGAGCCAGCCGGCCTCGCGGTTGGCGACGGCCGCCGCGCGCTTGATGCGCACGTGCGCGATGACGAAGTCGCGGTCGGGCCCGCGTCCGCTGATGGGGAAGTTGTCGACGGCGCGCGCCGTCTGGATGCCGTACCAGGCCTCGGCCGGCACGCGGTAGGTGCCGAGGCTGTCGCGCTCGATGCGGTAGCCCGCCTGCCTTTCCTTCTCGCTCATCGCTCTCCCCTTGTCGGCCGCGCGCGCCCGTGCGCACAATGTGCCCATGCGCGCGACCGACGGATTCCCTGGCCGCGCGCGCGGCCATTGTAGCCGCGGGCGGGCGTGGCGGCAGCTCGCCGCGGGCGCGCTGGTGGCGCTCGCGCTGGCCGGGCCCGCGCCGGCGGCGCTCGACGAGGCCTACACGCCGCGCGACCCCTACCGGCACTTCTTCGACCAGACCTTCGGCGACTTCCAGGAGGAGCTCGCGCGCGCGCGCGAGGAGGGCAAGCTCGGCATCCTGCTCTTCTTCGAGCAGGAGGAGTGCCCCTTCTGCCACCGCATGAAGGACACGGTGCTCAACCGCCCGGACGTGCAGCGCTGGTTCCGGGAGCGCTTCCTCGCCTTCGCCGTCGACATCGAGGGCGACATGGAGATCACGGACTTCCGGGGACGGGTCATGCCCATGAAGGTGTGGGCGGAGAAGGTGCACCGCGTGCGGGCCACGCCCGTGTTCGTCTTCTACGACCTCGAGGGCCGGGCGGTGGCGCGGTACACGGGCGCGACCTCGGGCCCGGAGGAGTTCCTGCTGCTCGGCCGCTACGTGGCCGAGCGCGCCTACGAGCGCATGCCCTTCGCGCGCTACAAGCGCATGATGCGGCGCAGGGCGCGCCGCGCCGGGGACGGCTGAGGCCGTGGGCGGGGTGCGGGCCTGGCTCGCGGCATGGCCGCTCGCCTGCGCCGCGGCGGCCGCCGCGGCGCAGGACGGAGGGCGGCCCCCGTTGCCGGACCCGCTGACGCTGGAGCAGGCGCTCGCCCTCGGCCAGGGCGCCCACCCCTCCGTGCGGGCAGCGGCGGCGCGGGTCGAGGAGGCGCGCGCGCAGGTGCTGGCGGCGGAGGCCGGCGCGGACGCCTACGTCACGCTCGAGCCCCGCCTGCGCTGGGTGGCGGCCGATCCGGCCGCCCTCGACACGGACCCGAACGACCACGGCGTGGTGCTGGTGGTGGGCAAGCCGGTGCACGAGTTCGGCCGCCGCCGGGCGCGCGTGGCGGGCGCGCGGGCGCGGCTGGCCGCGGCGGAGGCGGCGCTCGAGGCGGCCCGGCTCGACCAGACCCTCGCCGTGATGGAGGCCTTCTTCGCCGCCGTCCTCGCCGACCAGGCCTACGTGCGGGACAACGAGGACATGGCGGTCGTCTACGTGCGCTACGACCGCATGCGCGACCGGCACGAGCAGGGCCAGGTCTCGGACCTCGAGCTGCTCGAGTGGGAGGCGCGCTACCATGCGGTCCGCAGCCGCCGCTACGAGAGCGATGGGCGGCGCCGCGTCGCCCGCGCCCGGCTCGCCGAGCGGCTGGGCCGGCCGGGCGAGCTCCCGGGCGAGCTGGTGCGCCCGCGCCTGCGGGGCGTGGGCGAGCGCGCGCCCCCGGACGCGCGGCGGGTCCTGCCGGCGGTGCTGGCGGGCGCACCGCAGCTGCGGGCGGCACTCGCCGCCGTGGAGGCCGCCCGCAGCGCGCTCGCCGAGGCCGCTGCGGGACGCCGGCCCGTGCTCCGCGCGGAGCTCGAGGCGCAGGCGACGACGCGCCGCATCCGCTCGCGCGACCGGGCCCGCGCGGGCCTGGTGCTCGAGGTGCCGCTGTTCGTGGGGCGGCGGGTGCGTGCCGCCGTGGCCTCCGCCTCGGGAGCCCTGCGCCGGGCCGAGGCGGAGGCCGAGCTGGAGCGCAGCCGGCTGCGCGAGCGCGTCTGGGAGCTGGCCGAGCGCATCGCGGCGCTCAGGGCCCGGCGCGACGAGGCCCTGGTGGAGCTCGAGTACCGCGAGCTGTACCTGGACCGCGCGCGCGCGCTCTACCAGATGGAGGTGCAGACGGACCTGGGGGATGCCATGGTGCGCTGGTCCGAGGCGAAGCGGAAGCTGGCGGAGGCGGACTTCGGCCTGGCACGGGCCTGGGCCGAGCTGCAGGGGCTGCGGGGGCGCCCCCCGTGGCCGCTGGAGCCTTGGCCCGCGCCGGCGGAGGGGGCGTCGTGATCCGGCGTGCGGCGGCGCCGGTGCTGCTCGCGCTGGCGGCCATGATGCCGGCCGCGGCCGAGACCGTGGTGGAGGGACGCGCGACGTGGGCGCGGCGCGCGGCGCTGGGGTTCCCCGTGAGCGGGGTGATCGCCGAGCTGCCCGTGCGGGCCGGGCAGCGGGTGGCGCGCGGGGCGCTGCTCGCGCGCCTCGACCCCCGTCCCTTCGACGCGCGCGTGCGCGAGCGCGAGGCGCGGGTGGCGGCCCTGGAGCCCGCCTTCGCGGAGGCGCGCCGGGAGTGGGAACGCGCCCAGGCGCTCTACGAGCGCATGGTGCTCTCCGACCGCGACCGCGAGCTCGTCCGCATCGCCTACGTCAAGGCCGAGGCCGAGCTGCGCGCCGCGCGCGCGGCGCTGGCGCGGGCGCGCATCGAGCGCGAGTATGCGGAGCTGCGCGCGCCCTTCGAGGCGCTGGTGCTGCGCGTGCATGCGGTGCCGGGGCAGGCGCTCGCCTCGCGCCTGCGGGTGAGCCCGGTCGTGGAGCTGGCCGAGCTGGGCGCGCTGGCCGTGGAGGTGGCGCTGGGGAAGGATGCGCGCCCGCCGGGCGCCGGGGCGGCGGCCACGGTGCGCGCGGCGGGCAGGCGCTATGCGGGCCGGGTCGAGCGCGTCGAGCCCGCGGACCGCGGCTGGCGCGTGCGGGTGGGCTTCCGCGCGCCGCCCGCCGACGGGATCGGGGAAGGCACGCTGGTGGAGGTGATCCTGCCGTGAGCGTGTGCGTGCGCTGCTTCGTCTCGGGTCGGGTGCAGGGGGTGTTCTTCCGCGCCAGCACGCGCGAGCGCGCGCGGGCGCTGGGCCTGCGCGGCTACGCGCGCAACCTACCGGACGGGCGGGTGGAGGTGCTCGCCTGCGGGCCGGAGGAGGCGGTGCGTGAGCTGGAGGCCTGGCTGTGGGAGGGCCCGCCCATGGCGCGCGTCACGGACGTGCGCTGCGAGCCCGCCGACCCCGCCGGCTGCCCCGACGGCTTCGATACCAGGTGAAACAGTCGACGGTTCGCAGTAGGCAGTCGGCGGCTGGCGCTGGCTGCCGACTCCGCCCTTCCGTGTGCTGCAAGC
>WFOW01000253.1 GCA_015487895.1 Gammaproteobacteria bacterium
ATCTTGACGTGCACGCGCCCGGCCTCCTCGTCCACGTCGAGCCCGTAGACCAGTCCGAGGTCGTAGATGTTGACCGGGATCTCGGGGTCGTAGACCTGCCGCAGGGCCTCGACCACACGCTCGCGCAGCCCGCCCCCAGTGCCCTCGCCGGTCCCGCCGCCGCCCTGGCCTGTGCGCTCCGCCGCCATCGCCCTCACTCCGTGGAGACCTGCTCCTGCCCCTCGATGGCGGCATGGAGCGTGTGCCAGGCGAGCGTCGCGCACTTGACGCGCGCCGGGAACTCCTTGACGCCGGCGAGCACCTCGAGCTTGCCGAGCTCGACCGGCTCGCCCGCCGGCTCGTCCATGATCATGGCGTGGAAGCCGCGGAACAGCCGCTCGGCCTCCTCCAGCGTCCTGCCCTTGACGGACTCGGTGAGCAGCGAGGCCGAGGCGGTGGAGATGGCGCAGCCCTTGCCCTCGAAGGCCACGTCCTCGATGCGCCCGTCCTCGCCCACCTTCAGGTAGAGGGTGAGCTGGTCGCCGCACAGGGGGTTGAAGCCCTCGGCCCTGTGCGTGGCGCCCTCCAGGCGGCCGAAGTTCCGCGGGTTGCGGTTGTGGTCGAAGATGACCTCCTGGTAGAGATCGCGCAGGTCGCTCATCGTCCGAACATGCTCCGTACCCGGTGGAGCGCCGCCACCAGGGCGTCGATGTCCTCGCGCGTGTTGTAGAGGGCGAAGGAGGCGCGCGCGGTCGCCGGCACGCCGTAGCGCTGCATGACGGGCATGGCGCAGTGGTGGCCGGCGCGCACCGCCACCCCCTCGTGGTCGAGGATGGTGCCGACGTCGTGGGGGTGGATGTCGTCGAAGACGAAGGAGACCAGGCCCGCGCGCTCGCGCGCGCGCCCGATGACGCGCAGCCCCGGCACCTCGGCGAGCGCCTCGTCGGCGTAGGCGAGCAGCTCGCGCTCGTGGCGGGCGATGGCCTCCAGCCCCACGCCCCGCACGTAGTCGATGGCCGCGCCGAGGCCGATGGCGCCGACGATGTGCGGGGTGCCGGCCTCGAACTTGGCCGGCGGCGGCGCCCAGGTGCTGCCCTCGAAGGTGACCTGGCGGATCATCTCGCCGCCGCCCTGGTAGGGCGGCATGGCCTCGAGCAGCTCGCGCCGCGCCCACAGCACGCCGATGCCCGTGGGCCCGTAGAGCTTGTGCCCCGAGAAGGCGTAGAAGTCGCAGCCGAGGGCCTGCACGTCGACCGGCATGTGCGGGGCCGCCTGCGCGCCGTCGACCAGGGCCAGGGCGCCGTGGGCGTGGGCGATCTCGACGAGGCGCCGCACGGGATTGATCGTGCC
This sequence comes from Gammaproteobacteria bacterium, assembly GCA_015487895.1. Taxonomy (GTDB): domain Bacteria; phylum Pseudomonadota; class Gammaproteobacteria; order S144-34; family S144-34; genus S144-34. Next base: position 1,330 of record WFOW01000253.1, read on the forward strand.
GAGGGCGTTGGAGAGCTGCGTGACGGCGACGATGCGCGTGCGCTCGCCGCACAGGCGCTCGAACTCCTCGACGAGCAGGTTGCCGTCGTCGTCGATGGGCGCCACGCGCAGCACCGCGCCGGTGCGCTCGCACACGAGCTGCCAGGGCACGATGTTGGAGTGGTGCTCCATCTCCGTCACCAGCACCTCGTCGCCGGGGCGCAGGTTGGCGCCGCCCCAGCTCGCCGCCACGAGGTTGATGGCCTCGGTGGTGCCGCGCACGAAGACGATCTCGCGCCGGTCGGGCGCGTTTAGGAAGGCGCGCACCTTCTCGCGCGCGCCCTCGTAGGCCTCGGTGGCGCGCTCGCTCAGCCAGTGCACGCCGCGGTGCACGTTGGAGTACTCGCAGGCGTAGTGGTGCTGGACCGCCTCCAGCACCGCCCGCGGCTTGTGCGCCGTGGCGGCGTTGTCGAGGTAGACCAGGCGCCGGCCGCGCACCTCCTGCGCGAGCGCGGGGAAGTCGCGCCGCAGGCGCTCGACGTCGAGGGCCCCGACGGTGGCGGCCACGCTGCGCCCCGGCGCGCTCATATCACCCCCTCGGCCTCGCGGCCGGCGAGCAGCACCGCCGTCAGGCGCCGCTCGAGCTGCACCCGCACCGGCTCCAGCGCCATGCGCTCGAGCACGTCCGAGGCGAAGGCGTAGACCAGGAGGCTGCGCGCGAGCTCGGCGTCGATGCCGCGCGAGCGCAGGTAGAAGAGCGAGGTCTCGTCGAGCTCGCCCACGGTCGAGCCGTGCGAGCACTTGACGTCATCGGCATAGATCTCGAGCTGCGGGCGGCTGTCGGCCTCGGCGTCCTCCGAGAGCAGCAGGTTGTGGTTGGCCTGCTCGGCGTCGGTGCGCTGCGCGCCCGGGTGCACGACCACGCGCCCGGTGAAGGCGCCGCGCGCGCGGCCGTCGAGCACGCCCTTGTAGAGCTCGCGCGAGACGGCCCCGGCGGTGCGGTGCTCGATGCGGGTGTGGCTGTCGACCTGCTGGCGCCCGCCGACCACGTAGGCGCCATAGAGGTGCGTCTCGGCCCCCTCGCCGGCGAGCTCCACCTGGATGGCGCTGCGCGTCAGGCGCCCGCCGAGGGTGACGTTGTGCGAGACGTAGCGGCTGCCCGCCTCCTGGCGCACGTCGATGCGGCCCACGTGGCACAGGCCCGCGCCCGACTCGCGCACCACGTAGTGGTCGAGGGCCGCGCCGGCGGCGAGCGCCACCGTGCAGCCGACGCTGTCAAGCGTCTCTCCCTCGCCCGCGGCGCCGTAGGTCTCGATCACCGTGGCGCGCGCGCCGGCCCCGAGCGTGAGCACGTGGCGCAGGTGGGCACCGGCCCCGGGGGCGGCGCTGCGCAGGTGCACGATCTGCAGGGGGCGCTCGAGCGCGACGCCGTCGGCCACGCGCAGCCAGACGCCGTCGGTCATGAAGGCGAGATTGAGCGCCGTGAAGCCGTCGGCGCCCTCCGGGAGCCGCAGCCACGGCGCCAGCGCCTGCGGCTCGCGCGCCAGCGCCTCGGCCAGCCCCATGACGGTGACGCCCTCGGGCAGCGCGCCCAGCGCCGACAGCCCCGGCACCAGGAAGCCGTCCACCAGGACGATGCGGTGCGCCTCGAGGCCCTCGAAGGCGAGGGCGCGCACCGCGTCCTCGGCCACCGGCCCGGGGCCGGCCGCTGGGGGGGCGAGGCGGCGCGCGAGCGCGCGGACGTCGGTGTACTTCCAGTCCTCGTCGCCGCGCGCGGGCAGGCCCGCGGCACGGAAGCGCTCGAGCGCCTGCTCGCGCAGGGCCTCCAGCCAGGCGAGGCCCGCGCCCGGCAGGCGCGTGCGGCGCTCGCGGAAGGCCAGCGCCAGGCGCTCGGCCGGGTCCGGGCGCGGCTGCGGCTGCGCGCTCATGCCGCCGGCCCCGCGCCGGCGCCGAGGCCGGCCTCCTCCAGCACCCAGCCGTAGCCGCGCTTCTCGAGCTCGAGCGCCAGGGTGCGGTCGCCGGAGCGCACGATGCGCCCGCCGGCGAGCACGTGCACCTTGTCCGGCACGATGTAGTCGAGCAGGCGCTGGTAGTGGGTCACGACGAGGAAGGCGCGCTCAGGCGAGCGCAGGCTGTTGACGCCCTCGGAGACGATGCGCAGGGCGTCGATGTCGAGGCCCGAGTCGGTCTCGTCGAGGATGGCGAGCGTGGGCTCGAGCACCGTCATCTGCAGGACCTCATTGCGCTTCTTCTCGCCGCCCGAGAAGCCCTCGTTGACCGAGCGGTACAGGAAC
>WFOW01000254.1 GCA_015487895.1 Gammaproteobacteria bacterium
CCTTGAGGTCCGGCCGCCGCGGCAGGATGCGCTTCAGGTAGCCCAGCAGGAAGTCGATGTTGAGGCTGCGCTCGTGCGCCTCGTCCAGGATGATGGTGTCGTAGCGCGCGAGCAGGGGATCGGCCTGGGTCTCGGCCAGCAGGATGCCGTCGGTCATCACCTTGACCAGGGTGTCGGGCCCGGTGCGGTCGTGGAAGCGCACCTGCCAGCCCACGAGCCGCCCGGGCTCGCTGCCGAGCTCGGCCGCAAGCCGCGTGGCGAGGCTGCGCGCGGCGCTGCGCCGCGGCTGGGTGTGGCCGACCAGCCCGGCGGCTCCGCGCCCGAGCTCCAGGCAGAGCTTGGGGAGCTGGGTGCTCTTGCCAGAGCCCGTCTCGCCGCAGACCACCACCACCTGGTGCGCGCGCAGCGCCTCGAGGATGGCCTCGCGGTGGCGCACCACGGGCAGGTCCTGCGGGTAGTCCGGACGCGGGATGCGGGCGGCGCGGGCGGCGCGGCGGGCCTCGGCCTCGGCCACCTCGGCCTCGAGCGCGGCGAGCGCCCGCGGATCGGGACGGCGCGCGCGTCGCAGGCGCCGCAGCCGCGCGGCGAGCCGCAGGCGGTCGGCCGCGGTCACGCCCGCCTCGATGCGCCGCGCCAGCGCGGCCAGCCCGTCGCCTGTGGCCGCCTGTCCCGTCCCCTTCGCCTCTTTCATGGAAGGCATTGTCCCACAAAGGATTCCTTGCGGCCGCGCCACGCCGCCGGGGCCGAGAGGCGCCGCCCGTCGCCCGGCCTGCAAACCGGCGCGCCGTTGCTATTCTTAGAGAACCCTGCCATCCGGCGCGCGGCCCCGCGCCGCGCGTGCGGGCCTCGGGCGCCGCCCCGGCGGCCGCCACCGGGAGACCGGAGGAGTGGTCCCATGCCGAACGAGCTCGATCCCATCGTTGGCGAGTGGTACAAGAACCTCGACGACGAGCAGACCTTCGAGGTCGTGGCCGTGGACGAGGACGAGGGAACCGTCGAGATCCAGTACTTCGACGGCGAGATCGAGGAGATCGACCTCGAGAGCTGGTACGAGCTCAACCTCGAGTCGATCGAGCCGCCCGAGGACTGGTCGGGCCCCTTCGATGACCTCGAGCGCGACGACCTCGGCTACACCGACATGTCCATGCACCCGGACGAGTGGTCCAACCCGCTGGACGAGCTCGACCGGGAGTGAGCCCGACCGGCTTCCGGCCGCCCGCCCCGTCGCCCGCGTGTCCTTTCCGGGAAGGAGGCGGGCCTGGGCCGGGCCGCCGTAGGGTGCCGGGGAGAAGCCCCGTGCCGGCCCATGGTTCCGCGCAGCGGAAACCGCTGACTGCATCCTGCCGCCTGCGAGCGGCATTCAGCCCACGGGCACGGTGCGCCCCCGCGCCCAGGCGCGCAGGGCCTCCACCCGCTCGCGCATGAGCACCGACAACGGGCGCGTCGCGCGCAGCGCGTCCAGCAGGTGGAGCTGGCCGGGCTCCGCGCCCTCGGCGTGCGCGCGGTAGCGCGCGGCCACCACCGCCTGCTCGATCTCCGCGCCCGAGAAGCCCTCGCTCTCGGCGGCCAGCGCGCCCAGGTCGAAGCGGCGCGGGTCGAGCCCGCGCCGGCGCAGGTGGATGGCGAAGATGCGCCGGCGCGTGCCGGCGTCGGGCAGGTCGACGAAGAAGACCTCGTCGAAGCGGCCCTTGCGCACGAGCTCCGGCGGCAGGCCGCTGATGTCGTTCGCCGTCGCCACCAGGAAGACGCGCGCGCGCCGCTCGGCCATCCAGGTGAGCAGCCCCCCGAGCACGCGGCGCGCCGTGCCGCCGTCGGCCGCGTCCGCCGCCACGCCCTTCTCGAGCTCGTCGATCCACAGCACGCACGGGGCCATGGCCTCGGCCGCGGCGAGCGCCTCGCGCAGGCGGCGCTCGCTCTCGCCGTGCCACTTGTCGTGGACCGCCCCGAGGTCCATGCCGAGCAGCGGCACGCCCAGCAGCCCCGCGGCCGCCTTGGCCGCGAGGCTCTTGCCGCAGCCCTGCACGCCGATGAGCAGCACCCCGCGCGGCGGGTCCAGGCCCTCCGCGCCCGCCTCGCCCAGCAGCGCCGCGCGGCGCTCGGCGAGCCAGCGCCGCAGCCCCTCCATGCCTGCGGTCTCGGCGAAGGCCGCCGTCTCGTGGACGTAGCGCAGCACGCCGTCGCGCGCGAGCAGCCGGTACTTGGCCTCCATGGCGGCCGGCAGGTCCTCCTGCGTCACCGCCCCGTCGTCGTAGACGGCGTGGCGGGCGATGCGTCGCACCTCGGGCGCCGTGAGGCCGGCGAGGTTGGCGACGAGGAGCTCGAGCGCGCGCGGGTCCGCCCGCACCCGCCCGCCGCGCGCCGCCGCCCACTCCCGGGCCACCTCCTCCACGATCCGCCGGCGCTCGGCCTCGTCCGGCAGCGCCAGCTCGTAGCGCGCCGTGTAGGGCTCGAGCTCCGGCGGCACCGGCACCTCGTGGCCGAGCAGCACCAGCGTCGCGCCCGTCTCCTCGAAGCGCAGCGCCACGTCCTTGAGCAGCCGCACCCGTACCGGGTCGTCGAGGAAGGGGTGGAAATCGCACAGTGCGTAGACCGCGCGCAGGCCGCTCGCGCGCACGTGGCCGAGCACCGCGCCGGGGTCGGTGTTGTGCCGCTGCGCCGGCTGCGGCACGTCCACGCGCCGCAGGCCCTCGGTCACGGTCCACACGAAGAAGGGCAGGCCCACGGCGCGCGCGGCCTCCCCGAGGCGCGCGAGCGCGCGGCGCTCCTCGCGCGTGGCGACCGCGAGCACCGGCACGCGCGCGGCGAGCAGCAGCTCGAGGGGCTCGGGCGCGCCGGGCGCTGCGCTCACCGCTCGAACAGGCGCCCGACGCCGCCGAGGAGCGAGCCCTCGCCGCGGTCGCTGCCCCCGGCGCTCGGGGCGTGCTCGAGCACGCGGTCGGCCATCCGCGAGAAGGGCAGGCTCTGCAGCCACACGCGGCCGTAGCCGCGCAGCGTCGCCAGGAACAGCCCCTCGCCGCCGAAGAACATGGACTTGAGCCCGCCGACGAGCTCCACGTCGTAGTCCACGCCGCCGGTGAAGGCGACGATGCACCCGGTGTCCACGCGCAGCGTCTGGCCGTTGAGCTTGCGCTCGACGACGGTGCCGCCGGCGTGCAGGAAGGCCATGCCGTCGCCCTCGAGCTTCTCGAGGATGAAGCCCTCGCCGCCGAAGAAGCCCGTGCCGAGCCGCCGCTGGAAGGCGATCGAGACGCGCGTGCCCTTCGCGGCGCACAGGAAGGCGTCCTTCTGGCACAGCAGCGGCCCGCCCACCTTCTCGAGGTCGACCGCGACGATCTTGCCGGGATAGGGCGCGGCGAAGGCCACGCGGCGCTTGCCCGAGGCCTCGTTGGTGAAGTGGGTCATGAACAGCGACTCGCCCGCCAGCATGCGCTTGCCGGCCCCGAGGAGCTTGCCGAGCATGCCCTCGTCGGCCTCGCTGCCGTCGCCCATGCGCGCCTCGAAGCGGATGCCGTCCTCCATGTAGTTCATGGCCCCGGCCTCGGCGATCACGGTCTCGCCGGGGTCGAGCTCGACCTCCACGAGCTGCATGTCGTCGCCGATGATCTCGTAGTCGATCTCGTGGCTCCTCACGGTCCTCTCTCCTCTCGCTGCCGTCCACACTTTAGGAAGCCCTGAAAAATCGGATTTTTCAGGGCTTCCCCGCGGCCAGGGATGGCCGCGGGACGGTCCATGCACATGGAAGTGCATGACGATACCGGAAAAAATCAAAATGGTCGCGAAGCGCCTTAGCGCTGATCAATCCGCGTAGCGGATTGATCAGAGTTTCCTTTGTTCGCCGTCGGTCGCCCTGCGCGCCGCCGCGGTTCAGCCCCGCGCCACGGGGCGCGTGGGGTCGGCCACCCACGCGCTCCAGGAGCCCGGCCACAGCCTGCCGCCGTCGAGGCCCGCGTGCGCCATCGCGAGCAGGTTGTGGCAGGCCGTCACGCCGGAGCCGCAGTAGTGCACGCTGCGCTCGGGCGGCACCGGGCCGAGCGCCTCGCGGAAGGCCGCGCGCAGCGCCTCCGGCGGCAGGAAGCGCCCGAAGGGGTCGAGGTTGTGGGCGCAGGGGCGGTTGACCGCGCCCGGCACGTGGCCCGCCACCGGGTCGTGGGGCTCGCGCTCGCCGCGGAAGCGCTCGGGGCTGCGCGCGTCCACCAGGCGCCAGCCCGGGTCGCCGAGCAGGTCCACCACCGCCTCGGTGTCCAGGGTCATCTGCGGCCGCGGGGCGGGCGCGAACTCGCGCGAGACCGGCGCCGGCGCGGCCGTCTCCACCGGCCCGCCCGCCTCCAGCCAGGCCTGCCAGCCGCCGTCGAGCACCGCCACGGCGCGGTGGCCCAGCCAGCGCAGCAGCCACCACAGGCGCGCGGCGACGGTGCCGCCTGCGTCGTCGTAGGCCACCACCTGGCAGCGCTCGTCGATCCCCCAGGCGCCGAGCCGGCGCGCCAGCGCCGCGGGGTCGGGCAGCGGATGGCGCCCCGCCCCGGGCGCGCGCGGCCCCGAGAGGTCCTCGTCGAGGTGCGCGTGCACCGCGCCCGGCACGTGCCCGGCCGCCCACGCCCGCCGCCCCCAGCCCGGCGCCTCGAGGCGGTGGCGGCAGTCCACCACCACCCAGTCCGGATCGTCCAGGTGCGCGCGCAGGATCTCGGCGCCGACCAGCGTCGTCCACATGCGCCGATGATAGCCCGGGCCGCCCGCCGCGTCGCGGCGGGCGGCAGCGTGCGGTTCGCAGCATACGGCTCACGGTGCGTGGACTGCGGCTTCAGCCGGAAAGCGCGGCGCACGATCCGCCACGCCAAATCCGTAGACCGCAGACCGTTCACCGTGGGCCCTCGCACGGCCTCGCACCGCTCGCCACGCGCCCCCACCTCCGGGTGGACAACCCCACCGAGGGGAGGCAGACTTCGCGCCATGCCGCTCCCGCCGCGCGCCGTGCTCGCCCTGAAGCTCGCGCTGGCCTGCGCCATCTGCCTCGCCGTGGGCGCGGGCGTGGTGGCCCTCGTGCGCCGCCTCGCCG
>WFOW01000255.1 GCA_015487895.1 Gammaproteobacteria bacterium
CTCGTGGATGACCTCGCGCCAGACGCGGCGGCGGAAGGCGGCGAGCTCGGCGGCCTCGCGCGTGCGCTCGAGGACCACGAGGTGCGTGCGGCCGGGCGCCCACCACGACGGGAAGGCTGGCCGCCACAGCCGCCAGCCGGCGAGCATGCAGGCCACGGCAAGGCCGGCCGGCGGTGGCGCATAGGGATGGGAAGCGATCACCCGGGCCCGCGCGCCGCGGCTCGGCGGGCGGAAGAACCAGCAGTGATCGAGGATCCCGGTCTCCCGCTCCCGGCCGAGCCATGGCAGCACCTCGCGCCGGAAGTCGCGCCGCAGCCTGGAGCCGTGCCGCGTGGGCAGCATGCCGAGCCGCAGCCCGAACAGCCGCGCCACGGCCTCCTGCAGGCGCGCCTGCAGCCTGCGCTCGACGTATTCGACCGCGAGCCGTCGGATCTCGCGGCAGAGCACCTCGGCGTGGGCCAGGTCGGGGCGCGTCGCCGCGTCGCGCAACAGGCGCGCCACCTCGCGGCGGCCTTCGCCGCGCAGCAGGCGCCGGGCGTCCGCCACGCGGCTGGCGTCGCCGTGCAGCCGCAGGCCGTGGCGGGTCGGTTCGGCCCGCACGCCGGTCTCGGCGAGGCGCACCAGCAGCTCGAAGGCGTGGGCGGGCGTGGTGGAGCCGTTCACGGCGCATCCTCCCCGACCGCCAGCACCTCGAAGCCGGGATCCACCTCCGACGGCGGCGGCTCGCAGCACCAGCATCGCCACGGCACGCCCGGCGTTGGCCGCCACCAGCGTCCGCCGCCGCGCGACGGGCAAAGGGAAGCGGGAGGATCGTCACCATCGTCACCACCGTCACCCAACCCCCTCGATGTCTTGGCGTTCAACGGATCGGCAGGGTGACGGTCAGGGTGACGGTCCTGCGGATAACTCGGACAACCGTCACCTTCGCGTCTCGTGTCGCGCTCCGAAGGCCTCGGCAGGTGACGGTCGGCTGCGTGCGGGTGACGGTTCGATCCACAACCGTCACCATGACCGTCACCCGGGAATCGGTTGCGGCCGTACGCATCAGGCGCGCGGGTGACGTTGGTGACGGTGGTGACGGTATCCCCGGAACCTCCCCACCGCAGCTCGACGAGCCGGGCACCGGTGTGTGCCTGCCGGCGGAACGAGACGGCCACACCCGCCTGCCGCAGCGCCGGCGCGAGGCGTCGGAGCTTCTCGGCGGCACCGCGCGGCGTCCGCGGCCACCCGTCCGGCGCACGGCCATCGCCGCGCTCCGCATTCAACGCCTCCAGCAGAGACGCCGCCGTGCCGGTCCACGTCGCCCGCGCCTCGACGAAGCGGACCAAGGCCGCCGCGAAGGCGTCTTCCTCGGCCAGGTCGCGCATGGCGGTGCGCGCGTTCTCGCCGATCGCCTCGGCCGCGCCTTCGAGGCCGCAAGCCTCGGCCCACAAGGCGACGTCGGCCATGCGCGGAAGCCGCGGCGGGTGCACCTTGTCGCGACGGGCAAGACCGTGTGCGAGCATCGAGCACAGCTCGCCCAGGGCTGCCGGCAGCAACCACTTGATCCCCGCCTCCAGCTCGGCGGCAGGACGGCGCGCGTCGTCGGGCACCCGCGTCAGATGGACGACAAGCGCCCGGTCCAAAAGATCGGCGCGGGCCGGAAGATCCGGAATGCCGTTGAGAAGGACGGGCCGGCTCGCGTCGAAGACGATTTCCTCGGTGTTGGTGTAAAGCTGTCTCCCGCCCAAACCTGCGCCAGTAGCGAGGCGGCACAGGCAGTCGGCGAGATCCGGGCCGACGCTGGAGATGTTGTCGAAGGCGATGAGATAGGCGTTCCACGCGGCCGCCTCGACATCCCGCAGCTCGCGGGGCGGACTTCGTAGCTCGGGTTTTCTGGGATCGACGAGCCGCGCCATCGTTTTGCAGAAAAGCGTTTTACCGGAGCCCGCTTCACCCACGACCGCGAGGATCGCGAACGGCGACACACCACCCAGGGCCGCGAGCAACCACGATTTGACAAGGACGCGCTGCTTCGGATCGAGCCGGAACAGATCGAGCAGACGGTCGAGGGCACCGCTCTGCCGCCGCACAGGCTCGGGAAGTGGTCGCGTCAGCCTGTCCCGACGGAAGCGCACCGGCGGCTGCTCGACAATGCGCCAGCCTCCGGCGTCGATCTCCACGGCGCGCCACGAGTCGTCGCCCAGGTCGATGAAAATCCGGCCGTCGAGGCGCGCGACGCGCCGGTGCACCTCGACCTTCTCTCCCTCGAACAGGGCCCTCGCCTCGATGGTATTGATCGCTGCCGCGATCAGGTCCGACGGCAGGCCATCGCGGTATTCGGCCCAGTAGATGCCGGCAAGATACTTGCGGAACGTTCCGCTTCTCACCGGCATGACCTGTTGCACGCCGCCGACGACCGGCAGCGCGAAGGCTTCGTCATTCGCGTCGTGCATGAGTTCGAGGCCATCGACGAGGGCGAGCAGGCGTTTAAGCCTACCGGACCGTTCTCTCTCGTTCCCCTGCGCGGCGTCGCCGTCGCCCTGTGCCGGCCCGGGCGGCGGCACCTCCTCTGCCGCTTTGAGCACGACGCGCAGCGCTTCAAGCTTGTCCGTGCAGATCTCTGCGCTATGATCCGTCATGAGAACACCTCCATCACGAGAGCACCAAAGGCCCGCCTTCCGCCACGGGGCGGGCCTCTTCACGTCCCGACGTCGCGAGGAGCGCCGCCGGATCCGTCCCGTCGGGCAGGCGCACGAGGCGCACCCGCCGGCCGTTCCGGGTCAGCGTCTTCGCCGCCTCTTCCGCCGCCCGTCGGCCGGCGGCGTCGCCGTCGAGGGCGAGGACCACCTCCGCCCGCCCCGGCAGAACGACGCGGGCGGCGTTGGTCGCTCCCAGGAGGGCCCAGACCGCCGCTTCGGGCCAGGCCGCCAGCACGGCGATGCCGTCCTCGATGCCCTCCACCAGCACCAGCGGCCGGCCCGGCACCCACGGGCCGAGCCGCACCGCCGCCCCGCGCAGCACGCCGCGGGTGATCCGCACGGGCTCCACGGGGCGCTTGCGGCCGTCGGCGGTGAGCCGGGTGACCTGCACCGCCACCACCTCGCGCCCGGGCCAGCGGGCGGCCGCCGCCACCAGCAGAGGCCCGTGCCTGTCGCGGCCGGTGCGCAGCGTCGGCGGCCAGCCGGACGGTGGCCGCAAGCCGGCCAAGCGGTGGCGCAGGTAGTGGTCCACCACGTCGCCCGGCCGGATCGGTTGCGCCGCATGCCAGATCCGCCGGGCCGCGGCGATCCGCTTCGCCTCCTCCCGCCGCGCGGCGTCCGCCGCCACCCGGCGGGCGCGGAGACGGGCGAGCGGGTCGGGCACCCCACCTCCGCTCCGGTCCGGCCAAAGGCCGCGGCGGCGCAGCGCGTCGATCACAGACTGCTGCGGGCAACCAGCAAAGCAATGAACGAGCACGCGGCCGTCGCGGCCTTCGTGGATCGCGAGGCTGGGCGCGCGGTCGTCGTGAGCCGGACAGCGGGCCTTCCATCCGGCGCCACAGCGCCGGCCGCCCAACGCGCGGGCGATGCTGGCGGCATCGAGCTCTTGATGCGGGCGGGCGGAGGTGCCATTTTTACGATGGTATTCCGCGTTGCCGAAGCCCGCCGCGCCACCGGCGGGCGTTTTTCCTCTCATCGCACGTCCTCTTGGCGCTGGGCGTCCGAGCGAGAACGGAAGGACGTCGTTTCGACCAGGCTCGCGGCGAGAAAACGCTCGACTTCAGCCCGTGGATAAAAGACACGGTTGCCGACCCGCACGTAGCGTGGGCCGCGTCCCTCGATACGCCACCTGTCGAGCGTCGGCTTGGAAACGCGGATGAGTGCAGCGACTTCGCGGACAGTGAGAAGATCACTGATCGTCATCGGGCGGTCGCCTCATTCATTGACCGCCCCCTTTTATATGCAGGGAATTTGTTAGGTGGGAGCACCTTACAATTTGTGGCGCTCCTCCATTCTTACGCTCCGCCTCCCGCACCGCTTCGACCTCGGGACGGATGCGGATCGCCGACCGCGGTTACCGTCGTCGCCACGGCCTCGACCCCCGGCACGCCAGCGGTTCGTCTTGCCGCCGCCGCGGCTCAGCAGTCGATTTCACGCTTGTGAGCGTAGAAAAATGCCCGCTCGGCCCCCTCGTCGGTGCCGAACCGCTGAGCGACCCTCTTCGCGGCCTTAGTGATGTCCCCGTGCTTCCGGGTGCCACCGTTACGTTTACGGATTTCCGCCAGCGCCTCGCGCCATGCGGCGACGCGTTCCGCAGTGTCGGGTGCGTCGCGTGCGGCGGCACCCCGCCGGCCGCCGGCGCGAACCCCGCAGCCGGCGAAGATTTCGCGGTGCTGAGCGGCGGCGCCGTCATGCCAGCCCTGCACGTAGCCCAGATCGAACGCCGCCGTGACGAGGCACCACAGGCGCACGGGCAGCGCGTCCGCTGGCGGCCATCCCTCTTCGAGGGGCGTCGAGGCGTCTACGGGACTGAGGCCCGCGAGGGTGCGCAGGTAGCATCGCAGCTCGACCAGGATGCCACGGTGCCAGTCTCGCGGCGGGTCGGGCATGTGCTCGAGGCGGCGCGCTATCGCCGCGACACTCTGGACGAAAAGACCTCGCAACCGCTCCGGTGCCCGCCGCCGGGACTCCTCGTCCATGCCACGCACGCCATGGAAAGCGCCGAGGCGGTCCAGCGAGAGCCACGGCGAGATCTGCCACCGAAAAGCGGGGTCGGTGTTCTTCACGCGACCGGTGGCCCTCCGCAGATGCGGATAGACGAATGGGCCGACGCGCACATTGTCGATCTCGGCGCCTTCGGCCGTGCGGATGGTTTCCACGTCCGGCTTTCGGAGATCTCCGGCGCTGTCCTTGCGCCTTTCGAGCTTCGACACGGCCGCCTCCTATGGGCGAAGTGCGACGATCTCGGCCGTCTCGGCGCGCACGAGACCGGTCACGTGCCGCGCCCACCGCTCCAGCGCATCCCTCATCTCGGCGAGACGGTCGGAGCGGTCATAGACGGCGAGCAGATGGTCGCGCGGGGCGTGGTTGAGGATCCGCTCGGCGACGGCGTCGGAGACGCCCAGGCGGGCGAGGCCGGTGCGCACCGTCCGGCGCAGATCGTGCAGGGTCCAGGGCGCGAGCCCGAGCTCGCGTGATCTCGCCTGCACCGGCCGCAGGCGCTTGCTCCAGCCGGTCATCGGCCGGCCGTGCCGGCCCCAGAACACGAGATCGCACCCGGCAAGGCGCGGCAGGCCTTCGAGGATCCCCACCACCTCGGGCGGGAGTGGCACGCGGTGCGCCCGCCCGCTCTTCGTCACCTCGGCCGGGAGGGTCCACAGCGCCGCATCGAGATCGATGTCGTCCCAGCGCACGAGGGCCGTTTCGGTGCGGCGCTGGCCGAGCAGCAGCAGGATGCGGAGATAGGACCGAAAGATCGAATCGGTGGCGGCATCGAAGGCCCGCCACACGAGTGGAATTTCACGATCTTCGAGCGCCCGGCCGGGCTGCTCCAGCCGCTCGGCGCGCGAGGCGCGCGGCCGGCGCCAGCCGGCCAGAGGCGAGGCATGCAGGAGCCCGCGGACCACGCACCAGTTGAGGAAGACGGCGGTGCGCTGGCGGAAGTCGGCGGCCTTGGCCGGAAAGCCCTCGGCTTCGATCTGCTGCATCGCGGCGAGCAGGGAAGGGCGGTCAAGGGCCGTGAGCTCCACGTCGCCGAAACGCTCCAGGAGCTCGCGACGAAGCAGGCGCATCCACTTCTCGCGATTGACGATGCGGCGACGCTCGAGATCGGCGGCATAGGCCTCCAGCGCTACCGCCAGCCGTCCTTCACGGCGCCTGCGTTCCTCGGCCGCGAGATCGACGCCCATCGCGGCCTTGGCTATGAGCTCGCGGGCGCGATCGCGTGCTGCCTGGAGCGGGATTCTGTCCACCGGTCCGATGGTGAACTTGCGCAGCGGCGCGCTGCGCCCGTGGCCGACGCGGGTCACAACCACGAAGGTTTTTCGCCCGGAAGGCCGGACGCGAACGGCAAGCCCCGGGCAGGCGTCGTCGAAATAGAGGGCTTCGCTCTTCCCGGGCGGGCAGGTGAGCTTCGCGATGCGGGCGACGGTGAGGCGCATGTGGGACGTGCTCCGAGCTGGGAAACACCTGGGAAACACACACGTGCAAACCAGCGATAACGAGCGCGTCCCTACAATAGCGCAAAATCTCTCAGCCGCAAGGCAATCGGTGTTTCCCGATAACGATTGAAAACGCGGAAAAACTCATAGCACACCTTTGGTAAGGACGGGGTCGGAGGTTCGAGTCCTCTCGGCAGCACCAGCAATTTCTCACGCGCGAACTGGTTGGCGCGGCTGTGGTGC
>WFOW01000256.1 GCA_015487895.1 Gammaproteobacteria bacterium
CGAGATCGGTGGGGGCGTCGGCGAGGCGCTCGCGCATCAGCGCGAGCACCTCGTTCAGCGCGCCCCCCTCGTTGTCGAGGAAGCAGAAGACGTTGGCCACGACGCACACCGTGAAGCGCGGGCCGCGCACCACCCAGCCGCGGGCGGGCACCAGGCCGCAGCCCTCGCCGCAGAAGCCGCCGAGGATGTCGGCCTGCATGTGCAGCCCCATGGTCGTGGCGCGGCACATGATGGAGGCGCGGCGGGCGTCCTCGTCGCCGAGCCGGCCCCTGCAGACGTAGCGGTCGCCCCGGTAGGAGTACTCGCCGGCGGCGATCACACCGGGCATCGCGGCGAGCTCGCTGATGAGGCTCATGTGGGCTCCCCCTGTGGCGCCGGTTGTGCCGGCTCAGTCAGTTTCCGGCACTTAGTACCACAGGAGCGCGGGGCCCGCCACGCGACGGACGCTCCCCGCGCGGGCTAGAATGCCGGGATGCCCTTCCGCGAACGGCTCGCCCTGCTCGCCCGGCGGGCGGGGGCGGCGCTCTACGACGGCCTGCTGCTGCTCGCGCTCTGGCTCGTGGCCACCGCGGCGGTGCTGGCCCTGCGCGGCGGGGAGGCCGTGCCGCCGGGCACCGTCTGGTTCGAGCTCTGGCTGCTCGCCGTCGCCTTCGCCTTCCACGGCTGGTTCTGGGTCCACGGCGGCCAGACGCTGGGGCTGCGCGCCTGGCGGCTGCGCGTGGTGCGCGCCGACGGCGCGCCCCTCGGCTGGGGCGACGCCGCACGCCGCTTCGCCGCGGCGCTGCTCGCCCTGGCGCCGGCCGGCCTCGGCTGGCTGTGGATGCTCGCCGACCGCGAGGGGCGCGCCTGGCACGACCGGCTCTCGGGCACGCGCGTGGTGCAGATGCGCGGCTGAGGGCTCAGCGCACCCGCGCCAGCGCCCAGGCGCCGGCCGCGACGACGAGGGCGAGCGGCGCGGCAGCGGCGAGCGCCGGCGGCAGGCCGTAGGCGAGCGCGGCGTGGTTGGCCGCCCGGAGCACGAGCAGGAAGGCGATGCCCGCCAGCGCCCCGGCGAACAGCCGCGCGCCCGCCCCGCGCCGGCGCAGCGGCCCGAGCACGAAGGGCACGCCGAGGGCCATCATCGCGAGCCCCGACAGCGGCGCCAGCAGCTTGAGCCAGAAGGCGAGCTCGTAGGGGCGGGCGTCGAGGCCGTTGCCGCGCAGGTAGCCGATGTAGCCGCGCAGGCCGCGCAGCGTGAGCTCCCAGGGCTCGACGGCGAGCGCGCGCACCAGCGCCGGCGCAATGCGCACCTCGGTGACGAGACGGCCGTGGCGGGCGGTGGTGACGGTCCCCTCGGCCTCCAGCCGCGTCTCGCGCGCCTCCAGCAGCACCCAGGCGCCGCGCGCGGCGTCGTAGCGCGCCTCGCGCGCGCGCAGGATGCGGACGAGACGCCGCTCGGGGCCGAGCTCGAGGAGATCCACCCTCAGGAGCCGCTCGGGCGAGGCGGCGTGGCGCGCATGCAGGATGCGCCCGCCGTCGCGCATCCACAGCCCATGGCGCGTGCCGAGGCCGAGCTGCTCGCCGCGCAGCGCCGCCCGGCGGGCCTCGGCGAGCTGGCGGGCCGGCGCGCCCGCGAGCTCGTCCACCGCCGCCGCCGCCCCCACGAGCACCGCCCCGCCTGCGAGGACCGCCCCGACGAGGCCGGAGACGGACAGGCCCGCCGCGCGCATGGCCGTGAGCTCGCTGCGGGCGGCCAGGCCCCCGAGACCGAGCAGCACGCCGATGAGCCCCGCGCTCGGCACCAGCGGCACGAGCTGCGAGGGCAGCACCATCAGCACGTAGAGGACCGCCTCGCCGAGGCCGTAGCCGCCCTTGCCGAGATCGGACACCTCGCCCACGAGCCCGAAGAGCGCCACCAGGCCGGCAAGGACCGCGAGCACCAGGCCCGAGGCCGCGAGCACCGAGCGCGCCACGTAGCGCAGCAGGATGGGGCTCACGCGCCGGCCCTCCGCGCGCCCCGCGGGGCGCGCAGCAGCCCCTGGTCCCAGGCGAGGAGCAGCGCCGCCGCACCCAGCATCAGGGCGTGCACCCAGGCCATGCCGAGGCGTGCCGGCATCAGGCCCTTCTCGACCCAGACCTCCCCGACCGTCAGCAGGTTGGCATAGGCCAGGTAGAGCGCGAGCGCCAGCGCGATGCGCCAGGCGCGCGGGCGGCGCGGGTTGCCGCGCGCGAGCGGCAGCGCGAGCAGCGCGAGCACCACGGCCGAGACAGGAACCGCCAGGCGGCCGTGGAGCTCGGCCCAGTCGCGCGGAGAGCCGCGCTCGAGCAGCAGGCGTGTGGGCAGCGCGTCGTGCTTGGCGCGCGCGCGCGGCGGCGCGGCGCGGACGCGCAGCCCGTGACGCTCGAAGCGCGTGATGCGGAAGCCCGCGCCGCCCGGCTCGCCCTCGTAGCGCCAGCCCGCCTCGAACTCGAGGTAACGGTCGCCGCTGGCGGGATCGGTGACCTCGCGCGCACGCCCCGCCGTCACCACCGTCACCCCCCGTGGGCCTTCCGCGTAGGCGAAGGGCGCGACCAGCGTGCCGTCCGGCCGGGCCTCCTCGACGTACAGCACCCTGTGGCCCACGCGCGAGGCCTGGAAGACGCCCGGGCGCAGCATGCGGCCGTCCGCAGCCTGCTCGGCGCGTGCCTGCACCTCGTAGCCGCGCGCCGCCGCCCACGGGGCCACCCACAGCGACAGCGCTCCCCCGAGCGCGGCGGCGAGGAGCGCCACGGCGAGCAGCGGCCGGTAGAGCCGCGCCGGGCCCGCGCCGCAGGCGGCCATCACCACCAGCTCGCGCTCGCGGTTGAGGCGCTCGAGGGCCAGCAGGGCGCCGAGGTAGAGCCCCACCGGCACGAGCAGCGCCAGGTAGGACAGGCCCTTGAGCCCGATGAGGACGAGCACCGCGCCGGCGGGCAGCTCCCCGGCGGCGGCCTCGCCCAGGAAGCGCACCAGGCGGTTGGCCACGAGGACGAGCCACAGCACCACCGTCACCGCGCCCCACGCGGCGGCGATCTCGCGGGCGAGGTAGCGGTCCAGCACGCGCATGGCGCGGATTCCGATGGCAGGAGGGCTCCGGTAAACTGTGCCGGCCGCGCGCCACGGTACCCGATCGCCGCGCGCCGCACAAACGCCCGGCGCCCGCGCGCGGCCGTCCCGTCGCGCCTTTCCTGGGAGCGAGCGCATGGAGTTCACGGTCAAGAGCGGCAGCCCCGCCAAGCAGCGCACGGCGTGCGTGGTGGTGGGGGTCTACGAGCCGCGCCGGCTCAGCGCACCGGCCGCCGAGCTCGACGAGGCGAGCGGCGGCTTCCTCACGGCGCTGCTGCGGCGCGGCGACCTCGAGGGCCGCAAGGGCCAGACCCTGCTGGTCTACAACGTGCCGAACGTGCTCTGCGACCGCGTGCTGCTGGTCGGCCTCGGGCGCGAGCGCGACTTCGACGAGCGCGCCTTCCGCGAGGCGGTGGCGACCGCCGCGCGCACGCTCGACGAGCGCGGCGCCATGGAGGCCGTGTGCTTCCTCACCGCGCTCCCGCTCAAGGGCCGCGACACGGCCTGGAAGGTGCAGCAGGCGGTGCAGGCCGTCGAGCACGCCCTCTACCGCTTCGACCGCCTCAAGAGCGAGCCCGAGCGCCCGCGCCGCCCCCTGCGGCGGCTGGTGCTGGCGGTGCCGAGCCGCCGCGAGCTCGCCTCCGGCGAGGAGGCCGTGCGCACCGGCCGCGCCGTCGCCGAGGGCGTGCGCCTGACGCGCGACCTCGGCAACCTCCCCCCCAACACCTGCACGCCCACCTACCTCGCCGACGAGGCGCGCGCGCTCGCCGGACGCCACCCGGAGCGCGTGCGGGTGCAGGTGCTGGGGCGCGAGGACATGGAGCGGCTCGGCATGGGCGCCTTCATGGCCGTGGCGCGCGGCAGCGCCGAGCCGCCCCGGCTCATCGTCGTCGAGTACCGCGGCGGCGGGGAGGACGAGCGCCCGGTGGCGCTGGTGGGCAAGGGCATCACCTTCGACTCCGGCGGCATCTCCCTCAAGCCCGCGCAGGCCATGGACGAGATGAAGTTCGACATGTGCGGCGCGGCGAGCGTGCTCGGCACGCTCGAGGCCTGCGCCCGCCTGGAGCTGCCGATCAACGTGGTCGGCGTGATCCCGGCGACGGAGAACCTGCCGAGCGGCACCGCCACCCGGCCCGGGGACGTGGTCCGCACCCTCTCGGGCCAGACCGTCGAGATCCTGAACACCGACGCCGAGGGCCGCCTCATCCTGTGCGACGCCATCACCTACGCCGAGCGCAACCACCAGCCCGAGGCGCTGATCGACATCGCCACCCTGACCGGCGCCTGCGTGATCGCCCTCGGCCGCCACGCCCACGGCCTGCTCAGCAACCACGCGGGGCTCGCCAACGAGCTGCTCGCCGCCGGCCGCACCGCCTGCGACCGCGCCTGGGAGCTGCCCCTGTGGCCCGAGTACGACGAGCAGCTCAAGAGCAACTTCGCCGACATGGCCAACATCGGCGGGCGCGAGGCCGGCGCCATCACCGCGGCCTGCTTCCTCGCGCGGTTCGCGCGCAAGCTGCGCTGGGCGCACCTCGACATCGCCGGCACCGCCTGGCTGACGGGCGAGCGCAAGGGCGCCACCGGCCGTCCGGTGCCGCTGCTCAGCCAGTTCCTCATCGACCGCGCCGCCCGCCGCGCCGGCGCGCGCGGGCGCGCGCGCGAGGGCTGAGGGCCCCGCATGGCGCCGGTGCCGGTGCCCGCACGGATCCGGCGGCGAGGCGGAGCCGCGCCCCGATGACCCGGGTCGACTTCTACGTGCTCGCCGCCGACGCGCCGGCCGAGGCGGTCGAGCGCACGGCCTGCCGCATCGCCGAGAAGGCCTTCCGCGCGGGCCACGGCGTCTACCTGCACGTGGCCGACGAGGAGGCCGCCGGGCGCCTCGACGAGCTGCTGTGGACCTTCCGCGCCGGCAGCTTCGTGCCGCACGCACGCTGGCGCGGCGAGGGCGAGCCCGAGGAGCCGGTGCTGGTCGGCCGCACGGAGCCGCCGCCGGGCCCGGACGTGCTGGTCAATCTCGCGCCGGCGGTGCCCTCCTTCTTCAGCCGCTTCGCGCGCGTGGCCGAGATCGTCGGCGGCGGCGAGGCCCAGCGCGCCGCCGCCCGCGAGCGCTTCCGCTGGTACCGCGAGCGCGGCTATCCCCTGCACACCCACGAGCTGTGAGCGCGATGGAAAAGGCCTTCGACCCCCACGCCGTCGAGCGGCGCTGGTACGCCTTCTGGGAGGAGCGCGGCTACTTCCGCCCCACGGGCGAGGGCCCGCCCTACTGCATCATGCTGCCGCCGCCCAACGTCACGGGCAGCCTGCACATGGGCCACGCCTTCCAGGACACGCTCATGGACGCCCTCGTCCGCTACCACCGCATGCGCGGCTTCAACACGCTGTGGCAGGGCGGCACCGACCACGCGGGCATCGCCACCCAGATGGTCGTCGAGCGCCGGCTCGCGGCCGAGGGCAAGGACCGCCACCGCATGGGGCGCGAGGCCTTCGTCGCCGAGATCTGGAAGTGGAAGACCGAGTCCGGCGACACCATCGTGCGCCAGATGCGCCGCCTCGGCTGCGCCATCGACTGGAGCCGGGCGCGCTTCACTCTCGACGAGGGCATGTCGCGTGCGGTGCGCGAGGTCTTCATCCGCCTCTACGAGGAGGGGCTCATCTACCGCGGCAAGCGCCTCGTCAACTGGGACCCGGTGCTGCGCACGGCGGTCTCGGACCTCGAGGTGGTGGCCGAGGAGGAGGACGGCCACCTCTGGCACATCCGCTACCCGCTCGCAGACGGCTCCGGGCACCTGACCGTGGCCACCACCCGCCCCGAAACCCTGCTGGGCGACACCGCGGTCGCGGTCCACCCCGAGGACGAGCGCTACCGCGACCTCGTCGGCAGGGAGGTGGTGCTGCCGCTCGCCGGGCGCCGCATCCCGATCATCGCCGACGCGTACGTGGACCCCACCTTCGGCACCGGC
>WFOW01000257.1 GCA_015487895.1 Gammaproteobacteria bacterium
GCGTCAGGTCCTCCTGGCGCAGCGTCGGCAGGATGCCGATGGCGACCACGCCCATGCCGAGCGCGCGCGCCGCCTCCGCCACGCGCCGCCAGCGCCCGGCCAGATCGGCCTCCAGGGCATCGAGCGCGGCCGGCGCGAGCGGCCGCGCCGGCCCGTTGAGCTCGATGTTGAAGCGCGCGAGCTCCGGGACGACCAGCGGATCGCCCAGGTGCGCGATGAGCGCGTCGTTGCGCGGCGCCGGGCGGCCCGCGGCGTCCACCAGCCAGGCCTCGAGCTCGAAGCCGCCCGTCCAGCCCTCGTCGCGCAGGCGTCCCTCGCGGAACCAGCGCTCGAGCTCGGCCGTCTCGCGCGCGAGCGCGGCCCGGAAGCGCGCGAAGTCGGCCTCGCCGAAGCGGTCGCGGCCGATCTCCTGCCCCATCGGCCCTCCCGCCCGCTCAGGCGGCCCCGAGGCGCGCGCGCAGCGCCGCGAGCCGCCCGGGCGTGCCCACGTCCATCCACTCGCCGCGCCAGCGCTCGCCCGTGACCAGGCCGCGGGCCGCCGCGCGCCTGAGCAGCGGCGCGAGCGGCGTCCGCCCCGCCCCGCAGCCCGCGAGCAGCAGGGGGTCGAGCACGGCGATGCCGGCGTAGGTCAGGCGCCGGCCCTGCGCCGGATGCACGCGCCCGTCTGCGAGCAGGCCGAAGTCGCCGCGCGCGTTGTGCGGCGG
Source organism: Gammaproteobacteria bacterium (assembly GCA_015487895.1). Classification (GTDB taxonomy): domain Bacteria; phylum Pseudomonadota; class Gammaproteobacteria; order S144-34; family S144-34; genus S144-34. The sequence goes on from WFOW01000257.1 coordinate 705, forward strand.
GCTGTCCACCAGCACCAGGTGCGCGAGGCCGCGCAGCGGGCGGCGCAGGCGCCCGAAGGGATAGTCGCTCCAGACGTCGGCGTTGGCGACCACGAAGGGCGCGCAGCCGAGCAGCGGCAAGGCCGCGGCGATGCCGCCGGCGGTGTCGTAGGCGCGCTCGGGCTCGCGCGACCAGCGGATACGCACGCCCCAGGCGCTGCCGTCGCCGAGCGCCTCTGTCAGCCGCGCCCCGAGCCAGCCCGCGTTCATCACCACCTCGCGGAAGCCGCCCGCGGCGAGACGCGCCAGCACGTGCCCCACGAGCGGCCGGCCGCCCGCGGCGAGCAGCGGCTTGGGCACGCGGTCGGTGAGCGGGCGCAGGCGCTCGCCGCGCCCCGCCGCCAGCACCATCGCGCTCCGCGGCACCCGCCTGGCCCCGGTCTCCATGCCGCCATCCTAGCACCCGCCTGGCGCGTGCGGGCGCGCCGTGGAACAATGCGCGCCCCATGGCCACGGGCGAGCTCGCGCGCGACGGCTGCCGCCCCGGCGCCCTCGCGCTCGCGGGGGCGGCGGGGCGGCTCGAGGGGCTGCTCGACTGCCCGCGCGGGGCCCCGCGCGCGCTGGCGCTGGTGCTGCACCCCCACCCGCTCTACGGCGGCACGCTGCGCAACAAGGTCGCCCACACGCTCGCGCATACCTTCGCCGCGCTGGGCGCCGCCGCCGTGCGCTTCAACTTCCGCGGCGTCGGCGCGAGCGAGGGCGTCCACGACCACGGACGCGGCGAGACCGAGGACGCCGTGCGCGTGGCGGAGTGGATGCGCGCCCGGGCGCCCGGCCTGCCGCTGTGGCTCGCCGGCTTCTCCTTCGGCGCGTGGGTGGCGCTGCGCGCCGCGCCGGCCGTCGCGCCCTGCTGCCTGGTGACGGTGGCCCCGCCCGCCGACCGCTACGACACGGGCGAGGTGCGCCGCCCGCCCTGCCCCTGGCTGCTGGTGCAGGGCGAGGCCGACGAGGTGGTGGACGCGGCGGCGGTGCTCCGCTGGGCGCGCCGGCAGATGCCCCCGCCGCACATCGTCCGCCTTCCCGGGGCCGGCCATTTCTTCGACCGGCGCCTGCACGAGCTCGACGCCGCCGTGCGCGGGGGCCTCGCCGCCCTCGGCTGTCTCGGCTGAGGCCCCTCAGTCGAGGGGCTGGACGATGGTGAAGGCGCCGCGGATGTCGCCCACCCGGAAGCCGCGCGCGCGGTCACCCGGATAGTGCCGGTCGAGGGCGCGGGCCACCTCCGGGGCGAGGCGCTCGCCGTGGCAGGCGAGGCACACGCCGCCCGTGGGGATCGCCTTCATGTACCGGAAGACGCGCCTGCCGTCGCGCACCGTCACCTCGTAGTGCTCGAGCCGTGCCGCGGGCTCGCCCGCCCGCCGGCGCGCCTCGAAGGACTCCAGCACGTGGCGCTCCCAGGCATCCGGGGCGTTGGCCGGGTTGCGGTAGCGCAGGCTGGTGCGGCCGACCTCCCAGCCGGTCTTGCGCGAGAAGCGCGCGGCGACGGCCGGCGCGCGCTCGCGGCACACCGCGATGGCCCGCACGGGGCCTCCTTCCTGCATCGCCCGCATCAGCTCGCCCTTGAGCGCCTGCATGAAGGCGCGCACGACCTCGCGGCTCTCCGCGGCGCGCCGCTCCAGGTCGTCGGCCTCCGTGGAGGCCATGGCCAGGGGCGCCGCACCGAGCAGCGCCGCCAGCCCAACTCCCAACGCTCGCTTCATGGTCCTTCCTCCCGATGCCGTGACCGTCCGCCTGCCGCCGAGGCTAGCGCGCCCGCGCAGCCGTCGGTGACGCGCTCACCGTCGGCCCCGAGGCACGGCAGCACGCGCTCCTCGAGCCAGCGGCCGAAGGGCGCGAGCGCGCGACGGCGCGCGGCGACCTCGCGCACGTAGCCCAGGGTGCGCGGAATGTCCGCGAGGTAGCCGCGCTTGCCGTCGCGGTGCCACAGGCGCGCGAAGATGCCCGTGGCCTTCAGGTGGCGCTGCACGCCCATGAGGTCGAACCAGGCGAGGAAGCGCTCCTCGTCCTCCTCGCGCAGGATGCCCGACTGCAGCGCGAGGTCGTGGTAGCCGAGCGCCCAGCCCTCGACGCGCGCGCGCGGCCAGGCGACGTAGCAGTCGCGCAGCAGCGAGACGAGGTCGTAGGTGACGGGGCCCGCGACGGCGTCCTGGAAGTCGACGATGCCCGGATTGTGGCGCTCGGTGACCAGCAGGTTGCGCGAGTGGTAGTCGCGGTGCACGGCCACCACCGGCTGGGCCAGGGCCGCCTCCACCAGCGTCGCGAAGGTCTCGTCGAGGAGCGCCTCCTCCGCCGGGGCGAGCGCCAGCCCCAGGTGGCGGCCGAGGAACCACTCGCGGAACAGCCCGAGCTCGCCGGCGAGCAGCGCGCGATCGTAGGGCGGCAGCGCCTCCGGGTCCACGCAGGCCTGGAGCGTCGCGAGCGCGCCGAGGGCGTCGCCGTAGAGGCGGTCGGCGCTCGCCTCGTCGAGGGCGTCGAGATACAGGCGCTCGCCGAGGTCCGTCAGCAGGAGGAAGCCGCGCGAGACGTCCTCGGCCAGCACCTCGGGGACGTTGAGGCCCGCCGCGCGCAGCAGCCGCGCCACGCGCACGAAGGGCCGCACGTCCTCCAGGCCCGGCGGCGCGTCCATGACGATCCACGACTCGCCGCCGCGGCGCACGCGCCAGTACCGCCGGAAGCTCGCGTCGCAAGACGCGGGCTCGAGCGGCGCCGGGCCGCCGAGGCCGAGGCGCTCGGCCGCCCAGCGCGCCAGCGCCTCGGTGCGCGCCGCAAGCGCGCCGTCGTCGGGCATGCGCATCGTCCCCGTCCCCGCCGCCGCGCGTTTGAAGCGCTGCCGATTCTATGCCATTTTTACGCGCCGGCGCGGACGCCGGCCCCAGGCGGCCCTTCCCTTCATCCGGGATCGATCTTGAGCCCACGCGCGAGCCTGCCCGCCCTGCTCCTCCTGTGCGGCGGCCTCCTGCTCCACCCCCGCGGCGAGGGCGCGGAAGGCCGGTGGGTGTGCGTCCCCGCGGCCGAAGGCGGCGGCTGGGGCTGCACCTGGCAGGGGCGCGGCGCGCCGGCCGCACCCGCTGCCCCCAC
>WFOW01000258.1 GCA_015487895.1 Gammaproteobacteria bacterium
CCCCCCGCGCCGATGCGCGTGAGCGCATCGCCGCCCCACAGGCGCGCCTCGCGGTCGGCGCGCAGCACCAGGCCCAGCGCCACGCACGTGACGACGAGGCTCGTGCCGCCGTAGCTCATGAGCGGCAGCGTCAGGCCCTTGGTCGGGAGCAGCCCCATGCTCACGCCGAGGTTGACGAAGGACTGGATCCCCAGCCAGGCGCCGACGCCGCCCGCGAGGTGGCCGGCGAAGCCGAGGCCGCCGCGCCAGGCGCGCGCGGCCACGGCGAGGATGCGCCAGACCAGCAGGGCGTAGAGGGCGATGACGGCGAGCGTGCCGGCCAGCCCGAGCTCCTCGCCGATCACCGCCGGCAGGAAGTCCGTGTGCGCCTCCGGCAGGTAGAAGAGCTTCTGCACGCTCTCGCCGAGGCCGACCCCGAGCCAGCCCCCGCGGCCGAAGGCGATGAGCGACTGGGTGAGCTGGAAGCCGCTGTCGAAGGGGTCGGCCCAGGGGTTGAGGAAGGCGGTCAGGCGCGCGAAGCGGTAGGGCGAGGCGACGGCGGCCGCGCCCGCGGCGAGCGCGAGCGCCCCGGCCAGCGCGGCGAAGCGCCCGAGCGGCACGCCGGCGAGAAAGAGCATGGCGAGCAGCGTCGCGGCCAGCACCGCGGCCGCGCCGAAGTCGGGCTCGGCGAGCAGCAGCGCGCAGGCGAGCCCCATCACGCCCACCGGCGCCAGGAAGCCGCGCAGGCTGGTGCGCACCTCGGCGGCGCGGCGGGCGAGGTGGTCGGCGAGGTAGACGATCAGCATGAGGCGCGCGAGCTCCGAGGGCTGCAGGCTCACCGGGCCGATGCGGATCCAGCGCTGGCTGCCGTTGGCCTCGTGGCCGATGCCCGGCACCAGCACCAGCGCGAGCAGCGCGAGCGCCACGCCGAGGAGCGCCGGCGCCGCCCGCCGCCAGGCGGCGAGCGGCACCCGCCAGGCGAGCCAGCCCGCTCCGGCGCCGACGCCGAGCGCCACCGCGTGGCGCAGCGCGTAGTAAAGGCCCGAGCCCGTGGCGCGCTCGGCCGCGGCGATCGAGGCCGAGGCCACCATCACCAGCCCCAGGGCGGCGAGCGCCGCCGCGGCGCCGAGCAGCCAGGGGTCGGGGCCGGCGCCCCGCGCCGCCGCGATGCGCCGCCCGCGCGCGAGGCTCACCGCACCCATGCCCGCACCGCCTCCGCGAAGGCCCGCCCGCGGTCCTCGAAGCCCTCGAACATGTCGAAGCTCGCGCAGGCCGGCGCGAGCAGCACCGCGTCGCCGGGCCGGGCGAGCCCGCCCGCCAGGCGCACCGCCTCCTCCATGGTGCGCGCGCGGCGCAGCTCCGGCACCGTGCCCGCCAGCGCCGCCTCCAGGCGCGGGGCGTCCTCGCCGATCAGCACCACGGCGCGCGCGCGCCCCCGCAGCGCGCGGGCGAGGGGCGCGAAGTCCTGCCCCTTGCCCTGGCCGCCGGCGATCAGCACCACGGGCCGGTCGAGGCTCGCCACCGCCGCCGCCGCCGCGCCGACGTTGGTGGCCTTGGAGTCGTCGATCCAGGCGACGCCGCCGCGCTCGGCCACCAGGCTCATGCGGTGGGGGAGCCCCGGGAAGTCGCGCGCGGCCTCCAGCATGGGCTCGAGCGGCAGGCCGGCGGCCTCGCCGAGGGCGAGCGCGGCGAGCACGTTGGCGACGTTGTGCGCGCCGCGCAGGCGCAGCGCCGCGGCCGGCATCAGGGGCTCGTCGCCGCGCGCGAGCCAGACCTCGCCGCCGCGGCGCACCACGCCCCAGTCGCCCTCGGACGGCGCGCGGCCGAGGCCGAAGCCCACGCGCCGCCCGGGGCCCGTCGCCAGCGCGCGGGCGCGCGCGTCGTCGCGGTTGACCACCTGCACCCGCGCGCGCGCGTAGATCCGTCCCTTGGCCTGCGCGTAGCGCTCGAGGTCGGGGTAGCGGTCCAGGTGGTCGGGGCTGACGTTGAGCACCGTCGCCGCCGCCGGCGCGAGGTGCTCGACGGTCTCGAGCTGGAAGCTCGACAGCTCCAGCACGTAGAGGTCGGGCTCGCGCTCGCCGAGGAGGTCGAGCGCCGGCGTGCCGAGGTTGCCGCCGGCGCGCGTCTCGCGCCCGGCGCGCACGGCCATGGCGGCGACCAGGCTCGCCACCGTGCTCTTGCCGTTGGAGCCCGTCACGGCCACCACGGGCGCGGCGGCGGCGAGCGCGAAGAGCTCGACGTCGCCCACCACCGGCACGCCGGCGGCGCGCGCGGCGGCGATCTCCGGGGTGTCC
>WFOW01000259.1 GCA_015487895.1 Gammaproteobacteria bacterium
GCGCGCGAAGCGCGCACCGACCCTCGTCTCCCGACCCCCGCCTCCCGCGGCTGCCAGTGCACGGGTGACGGGTCACGGTGTACAGGCCACTGTAAACCGTAAACCGTAACCTGTACCCTGCCTGTAGGAGGGCTTCCAGCCCCGACCACAATGGCTGCGCGCGAAGCGCGCACCGACCCTCGCCTCCCGGCTCTCGCCTCCCGCCTCTCCCACATCCGCGGAGCCGGGTCACGATGCACAGGCCACCGTGAACCGTAACCCGTAAACCGTAACCCGCAACCCGCGCGCGCTAACGCGCAAGCAGATAGAGCAGCACCACGCACAGCCCGCCCAGCGCGAGCGCGAGCCCGCGCCAGAACGCCACCGGGTCCCGCTCGATCAGGGGCAGGCCGTCCGGGGGCACCAGCGCCGGGTTGGGGCGGCGCAGGTCGTGCAGGAGCTCGGCCACCTCCTGGTAGCGCCGCCGCGGATCGAGGCTGACGGCCTTGCGGATGGCCCCGTCCACCCACGCCGGCACCTCCGGGTTGAGGCGGGGCAGGGGGCGGTAGCGGGCCTTGGCCGCCGTGCGCGGCGTGAGCGGCCGCCCGTAGGGCAGGCGGCCGCTCAGGAGCTCGTAGGCGATGACCCCGAGGGCGTAGACGTCGGCGGCCGGCGTGCCGGGATAGCCCTGCATCACCTCGGGCGCCAGGTAGCCGTAGGTGCCCACCTGGGCGTCGCGCCGCCACGGCACGCGCAGCTCCTCGAGCCCCGCCACCCGCGCCGAGCCGTAGTCGATGATGCGCAGCCGCCCGTCGGCGTCGATCAGGACGTTCTCGGGCTTGAGGTCCTGGTGCACGGTGTCGAGGCGGTGCAGCGCCTGAAGCCCCGCGCCGATCTGCCCCAGGAAGTCGCGCGCGGTGTCGAGGTCGGCCGGTCCGCGGTCGTCCATCCATTGCCGCAGCGACCGCCCCTCGACGTGCTCCGTGACATAGTAGAGAAACCGGCGCGGCCCCGCGGGCTCGAGCACGCGCAGCAGGTGCGGGCTGCGCACGCGCCGGCCGATCCACTCCTCCTGCAGGAAGCGCTCGATATATGCGGGGTCGTCCTGGTAGTTGACCGAGGGCGTCTTGAGCACGACGCGGCGCCCCGTGCCCGGCTCCTCGGCGAGATAGACCTGGGTGCGGCTGCTCGCGTGCAGCTCGCGCAGGATGCGGTAGCCGTCGAGCACCATGCCGGGCTCGAGGGGGGGCGGGAAAGGCAGCTCCGTCAGCCGGGCGTAGAGCGACTCCTCGTCCGCCTCGCCCGCCGCCTCCACGAGCAGCACCTGGCAGGTGGCGTCGTCGGTGCCGCCGGCCGCATGCGCGGCCTCCACCACGGCGCGTGCCGTGGCCTCGGGGTCGCGCGCGGCGCCGGCGAGCAGCTCGCGCAGGCGCGCGGCCGGCAGCACGCCGTGCACGCCGTCGGTGGTGAGCGCCAGCACGTCGCCGGCCTCGAGCTCGACCTGCCGGTAGTCGATCTCCACCCCGGGCTCCACGCCCATGGCGCGCCCCAGGAAGGTGCGCTCGCCCACCTGCGCCTCGTGGTCACGCGTGAGCTGCTCGAGGTCGCGCCCGCGCAGGCGCCAGGCGCGCGAGTCGCCCACGTGGAAGACGTGGGCCAGGCCGGACTTCAGCACCACGGCCGTCAGGGTACTCGCCATGCGCCCGCCGCGGCTCGACTGCCCGTAGAGCCAGCGGTTGAGGGCGGTGATGACGCGGCCGGCCGCGTGCTTGACGGTCCAGCTCTCGGGCGTGGCGTAGTAGTCGGCGAGGAAGCCCTGCACGCAGGCCTCGGCCGCCTCCTTGCCGGCCTCGGCGGCCGAGACGCCGTCGGCCACCACGGCGGCGATGCCCTTGAGCGCGGCCGCACCGCCTTCCGGGATGCGGATCCCGCAGGCGTCCTCGTTCGCGCCCTTCGCCCCCGCCGCGCTGTGCTGGCCCGCACGCACCCGCATGCCGGCCGCGGCCGGCAGGGGATCCGTGCCTTCCCCGGGCCCGGACATGGCCGGCATTGTGCCGGAAGCGGGGGCAGGGCGCACCGGACGCGCCTCAGGTGACGTCGATCATCTGCACGGTGCCGTCCGGGAGCACCTCGGCCATCTGCCCCGAGGGCTCCTCGAGGAACAGCGCCACGGCCGCCAGGGCCACGAGCGCGGCGCCGGCGATGACGAGGAAGAAGATCTGCGGGCTGACGAACGAGAGCACCGTCAGGAACAGCACGGCACCCACGTTGCCGTAGGCCCCGGCCATGCCCGCCACCTGGCCCGTGAGGCGGCGCTTGACGAGCGGCACCATGGCGAAGACCGCGCCCTCGCCCGCCTGCACGAAGAAGGAGCAGAGCATGGTCACGGCGACCGCGAGCAGCAGCGGCCAGCCGGCGTCGATCTGCGACATCAGGAAGTAGCCCGCCATCAGGCCCGCGAGCAGCACCATGAGCGAGCGCTTGCGGCCGAAGCGGTCCGAGAAGAGCCCGCCGCTGGGGCGCGCCACCAGGTTCATGAAGGCGTAGCCGGAGGCCAGCAGCCCTGCGAGCACCTGGCTGATGCCGAAGGTGTCCTTGAAGAAGAGCGGCAGCATGGAGACCACCGCCAGCTCCGAGCCGAAGGTCACCAGGTAGGCGATGTCCAGCACCGCCACCTGCTTGAACTTGTAGCGCTCGATCTCGGGCACCGGGCGCTCGAAGACGTGGCGGTTGATGCGCCAGACGTTGAGCGACTGGTACAGGTACACGACCACGAGCACGCCGTAGATGGTGTCGGCCACGGCCTCCGGCAGCAGGCCGAGGTTGGACGGCCCCAGCTTCCAGGTCAGCAGGGCGAGCGCCGCGTACAGCGGGACGTTCATCAGGAGGTAGAGGAAGAAGTCCCCCTTGCTCGTCACCTCCATGGCGCCGGTGCGCTTGGGCCGGAAGTAGGTCGAGCCCTTCGGGGTGTTGCGCACCGAGAGGTAGTAGACGAAGGAGTAGGCGATGGCCACCACGCCCGTGAGGCCGATGGCCCAGCGCCAGCCGTCCTCGCCGCCGAAGAGCAGGGCGACGGTGGGCAGGGTCATGGCCGCCGCCGCCGAGCCGAAGTTGCCCCAGCCGCCGTAGATGCCCTCGGCGAGCCCCACCTGCCGGGCCGGGAACCACTCGGCGATCATGCGGATGCCGATGACGAATCCGGCCCCGACGAAGCCGAGGAGGAAGCGCATCACCGCCATCTGCCCGTAGCTGTCGGCGAGCGCGAAGCCGATGCAGATCACGCCCGAGATCGACAGCAGCAGCGCGTACATGATGCGCGGGCCGAAACGGTCGACCAGCATGCCGACCACGATGCGCGCCGGGATGGTGAGCGCCACGTTCAGGATCAGGAGCGCCTTGACCTGCTGGTCCGTGAGGTCGAGCGCCTCGCGGATGGAGGCCATGAGGGGGGCGTGGTTGAACCAGACGAAGAAGGAGATGAAGAAGGCGAGCCACGTCATGTGGAGCACCTTCATGCGGCCCGTGAAGGAGAGCAGATTGAGGCGTTCTGTCATGGCCCCGTTTCCTCCGTAATCTCGGCTGGCCGCGAGCAAGCACACACTGTGCCAGCGGTTGCCTTCGCTACGGGATCAGGCGGTTAGGGTGGCTGCCGGCCCCTGCCTCGCACCGAGGCGGGGCGCGGGAAGACCAGCGCTGCGCCGAAAGTGTGCGTTCGGCGCGGTCCGGAGCCGACGGCCGTCCCGGCGAGGCTCCGCGGCTGCGGCTGCCCCACGACGGGGCGGCTGGGGCGCATGCGGCACCAGGGCGGTGCGCCCCCGAGGTGCGGTTCCGTGGCCCGGCCTTGCGGGAATCTGCCCAAGATCAGTGACTTGTGTTTTTGTCCCCGCCTGGCACGCGACTTGCCACAGGCCGGCACAGCGAACCGGCAACGAAATGCGGAACGGAAGGAAGGCGATGGGCAGAGAACGGCTGGTGCTGGTCGGAAACGGGATGGCGGGCGTGCGCACGCTCGAGGAACTCCTCGCGCTGGCGCCCGACCTGTACGAGATCACAGTCTTCGGCGCCGAACCCCACGGCAACTACAATCGCATCCTCCTCTCGCCCGTGCTCGCCGGCGAGAAGCGCCTCGAGGAGATCATGCTCAACGACGAGGCGTGGTACGCCGAGCGCGGCATCACGCTCCACAAGGGCAAGGAGGTGAC
>WFOW01000260.1 GCA_015487895.1 Gammaproteobacteria bacterium
CTCGTGGATGACCTCGCGCCAGACGCGGCGGCGGAAGGCGGCGAGCTCGGCGGCCTCGCGCGTGCGCTCGAGGACCACGAGGTGCGTGCGGCCGGGCGCCCACCACGACGGGAAGGCTGGCCGCCACAGCCGCCAGCCGGCGAGCATGCAGCGCAGGTCGAGGTTCTCCGGTGGCGGCGCGTAAGGTTGAGCCACGAGCACGTGCGGACGCGAGCCGCGCCCCGGGCGGGAGAAGGCGGCTACGTGGGCGAGCATGCGCCCCGCCATGTCGGCGCCGACTTCGTCACAGAATTGCCGCCGCAGCCGGGAGCCGCCGCGCGACGGCACGAGCCCGTGGCGCCACGCGAAGAGCCGCACCAGCGCGGCGCGGAGCCGGTCGCGTTCGCCGCGGAGAACGGCTTTCGCCGCCCCGTCGCCCCCCGCAAGCGCGTCGAGGACGCTACGCAGCCGCCCGGCCAGCGCATGCGCGTGCTGGAGCCCCGGTTCGGTGCCGGTCGCCTCCAGGGCCGCGACGACGGCTCGCTTGTGGCGGCGCAGCTCGGCCAGCACGTCGGCCTGCCGGCGGGTGCGGCGGCCGTGCCCCTCGCGCCGGAGCCGCCCGCCCTCGACGCGGAGAACGACGCCGGCCTCGGCGGCGCGGAGCAAAATTTCGTACGTCACGGCCGCAATCACCCGGCGCGCGGATGGAGGTATTACATTCTCGCGGGACATGCACCCTCCGCCATCATTCGGGTCGACACCAGCGGCAACCGTGACCGGCGCAACGGGGGCACGGGCGCCTTTCCCTGGACGCCGAAAGTGCGGTGATTTTTGCGTCCCTACCGTCACCACCGCCGAAGTCGTTGAGCCCCAAGGGATCGGGTGGTGACGCAAAACGCGAGGGCTCGACCGTTTGCGTCACCGCGCCGCCGTTTTGCGTCACCAGCGCCCCCCTACCGTCACCCCTACCGTCACCGGCCAAGCCCTTGAGAGAAGGCGCTTTTTCACCAAGGGGTGACGGTGGTGACGGTCGCGTCCCCGCACTTTCGGGCGCGCGAGAAAGGATGATTTCGCGGGTCCCGCCACGGGTGCGGCGGAAGTCCACGTCAATGCCGAGCCTGCGCAGAATGGGGGCAAGCCGCCGGAGCCGGCCGGAAAGCGCCCGTGGCGTCGCCGGCCAGGCCTTCGACCGTACGGCTCGCTCGCCCGCCGCTGGGGTGAGTGCTTCCAGAAGGTCGGCCGCGGTGCCGGTCCAGCCCGTCCGATCGGCCATGAAGCCCCGGACCGCCTCAGCTACCGGATCGGCCTCGATCGCCGTCTCGACGGCCGTCTCCCGGGCCACGGCGTAGGCCTGCATGAAGGTACCTTCCGGCTGAAAGGCGGTCTCGCAGGCTGTCGCCCAGAGGGCGAAATCCGCCATGCGCGGGAGGCCGGGAAGCCTGACGTCGGGGAGGCGGCGCAGACCTTCGGCGACGGCATCCAGGAGCGCCCCGAGAATGGCCGGGCGGGCGGCCTCGAAGGCAGCCCACAGTTCGGCTTCCGGCCGCCGGCGGTCTTCTGGGATCGCCTCGAGGGCCACGAAGAGCGCCCGATCCGCCAGGTCGGGACGGGTGATCACGTCTTCGATCGAGGTTAACAGAATTGGGCGCATCGCGTCGAAGATGATCTCGTCCCGGTCCGTATAGAGCTGCCGGACCGCGAAGCCGCCGCCGGTGGCGATCCGGCAGAAGGCGTCGGACAGTGCGGCGGGGATGTTTGAAATATTGTCGAAAGCGAGCACGTGCCCGTTGGTCGCGGCGATGAAGAGGTCCCGTTCCTCCCTCGGAAAGCTCCGCAGCGCCGCCGCGTTCGGGTCGAGCAGCGCCCGCAGCATGGCGGCGGTGGTGCTCTTGCCGCTGCCCTGCTCGCCCGCAAGCGCCAGCACCGGATACGGTCCACGGCCACGCAGCGCGGCCAACAGCCAGGCCGCGATCAGTGTGAAGTGCGCGGCGGACACATTGATAAAGCGCCGGAGGTCCTCGACCCGCCCGCCCCGCTGCGGCTCGGGGAGCGGAAACATTCCGGCGGCGCGGCGGAAGCGCACCGGCGGCCGCTCCACCACCCACCAGCCCCGTGCCGTGATCTCCACTGCCCGCCAGGTGGCATCGCCGAGATCGAGGAAGATGCGGCCCTCGTGCTCAGCCACCCGGACGAAGACCGGGCGCTCTGGCCCCTCGTAAGCCGCCCGCGCCTCGATGACGTTGAGCGCCGCCGCCAGCGCCTCGGCGTTCGGCGCCCGGCCGCCGCTTTCTTCGTAGAAGCGCCGGCACAGCCAGCGGCGAAATCCCCGACTCCGGACCGGCCATGTTTCACGATGGCCATTCACCTCGACGTCGGCGTAGGCCGTGCCGTCCGGCGCGTGGAACAGCTCGGCCTCACCGGCGAGTTTGACCAGCGCGTCGGCCTGCGTCGGGGTGCGGCTGTCGCCGCCACCCGCCGCCGCCACGGCCCGGTCCAGGGCCGTCACCCGAACGCCGACAGCCTTGAGCCGTGCCCTTAGCCGCTCGAAACCAGAAGGATCGGCTGCCCTCAACGCGGCGATAGTCTCGATGGCCTCGGAGTCGAAGGCGGCGGCGGGATCCTCCGCACAGCGCTTGGCGATGGCGTCGGCGGTGGCGCGCAGGACCTCGTCCGCGGACTGCACCGCCGTCTCGGCCAAGGAGCGTTCGTCACGCGCGCTCATGCTGCCGCCTCCCGGCCGAGCACGGCCTCGGCCAGCGCATCCGGCCAGCCGCGACGACGCGCCAGTGCCTGCACGCCCAGCGCCACGAGATGCGGCGCAAGGCCAACCTCCTCGAGGGTGAGGCGACAGGCCCACAGCGCCCGCCGCGGATCGTGCCCTCTCCGGCCCGACCACAGGTCCGGCAGCACCCGCACGAGGAGCGGTGCGAGACGCCGGGCATCGCCGGCGTTCACCGGCACCGGTCGCCCGCGCAGCACGGCACGCGCGGCCTCGCGGATGGCATCGGGCGGACAACCGAGCCCATCGCCCAGGCAGGGCCCGAGGGTCGCCAGCATGAGCCGCTCGCCCGGTCGCGTCGGCGGCAGCAGGGCAATCCCCCCAATCCAGCAACGCGGACAAACGGTGAAAATGAAGTTGCGCCCTGCCAGAATGGCCCACGGCCACCGCGCGAGCCCGAGCACCGCGAGGGCCTCCGGCGCGAGCGTGCGGCCCATGCCATCGAACTCTTGCCACGTGCGGGCGGTGGTGCTAACTTGGCCACGGCCTGCATCTTCCATCCTCCGGCCCGCCGCCACCACGGCGGGCGTTTCTCGTTCGTGCATCATCGACCCTCCCGGTGCTGGCGCTGCGCCCACTCGGTCGTGCTGCGGACCGGCGCACCGAGCCGCTCGCGCGCCCAGTCGTCGAGGTCATCGCGCAAGTAGATAACAGTCGAAGCGCTCGGATTGAAAAATCGCGGCCCGGTGCCGAAGACAGCCTGCTTCGCCAACGTCGAAACGCTGACGCGTAGCCCCCAGACTTCGCGCAAGTACTTGGCAGCGCCTCGCCGGTCGAAGGCACGGCAATGCTCGAAAGGGGCAGCGGAAGCGGCAGATTTCGTTTCGAGCGACATACGCACACCTCCGATCAATTGACTTCAACGCGGAGGTGGCGCGCAAAAACCGGCGATGCGTCGATCGCCGGATTAAATTTCCGTGACCGTAAGATTAAATTTTTGTCATGATTGCCGTCTCGGCGCGTCTTTCGGAGGGTGCCCGCGACGCGGCCTCGGCAGGTTCGGGTCGGCCTTGCACGCGTCGCGGTAGCGACGTTCAAATGTCGCCGCCACGCTTTTGAGCGCGTCCGGCGGCACGCGCTGCTCTTTTGCCGCCTGCCTGGCCGCCTCGCACAACTTCCATCCCTCGCGCAGCAGCTCGGCGATACGCTGGACGGCGGCTTCGGGGTCGCCTCTACGCTTGTTCTTGCCGCCCTTGGCCGAGCCGGCGGCGTGCACTGCCATTCGCAAGGCCGGCAGTGCCCATTGCAGTTCGCGCCACAGCGCGCCGACGACGAGCCCGGCCACGAACGCCTCCGTCACGTCGTCCAGCACACGGGCGCCGGTCAAAGCAATCCGAGCCCGTTCCAGGCGCGCGAGCGGGTGGAAAGTGCCGCCGCCTTCGAACGGCTCGACGGCGGCGTTGCCGGCCCCGCGGCGGCGGAATGCGTCCTCCAGTTCGCCCAACATCCGGCGCGCCGCGGCGTCGAGGCGCTCCCGGGGCGACGCGTCGAAGTCGGTCTCCGCCAGCGCTGCGCGGAACGCCTCGAGCGGGTCCGGCAGCGCTTCGGCATCATCCAGAAGCCACAGCCGCCCGCGGGCGACATGCGCGACAGTGCCGAACGGACCGCGCGGTGCATCTTCCGGCACCGCCGCGTCGGGCAGCACCACCTCGCGACGGCGGCTGCGATACCATGCGGTGAGGGCGACGTCGCCGAGCAAACGCCGGCGCGCCTCGTCGTCCAGCGGCAGGGCATCGGCGTCCTCGACGGTGCCGATCCAGATGCGCCGGACGGCTTCGACCGCGACATCCTTGTGCGCGTGCGCCACAAAAGGCTCGCGCCGGCGGTAGTGGCGCCAGAGGATACCGCCGCGCCGGGTCTCGGTTTCGAGTTCGAGGGATGCCTCCGAGGGGAACCAGATTTCGATCATAGCCGAGCCTCGAGCTATCAGCGCCGCACGAACGGCACCACCACCGCTTCACGGCCCTCGACCACGCGCCGCACGTGCTCGGCCCAGGCGTCGAGCGCCTGCCGCTTTTCCGGTTCGAACCCCCAACGCTGGTAGATACCCACCACGCCGCCCCGACTGCCGACGTGGCCGAGCACCGCCTCGGTCACCTCCAGCCGCGCGCCGAGCCGCTGCAGGCCGGTGGCGCAGGTCCGCCGCAGGTCGTGCAGGCGCCACGGGGCGAGCGGACTGCCCGCGATCTCGGCGCAGAGGGCGTCCAGAACGCGCTTGCCGCGGCTCCACCCCTTGAAGGGACCATGCCCGCCCCGGCCGAAGACATGCTCGCCGAACATGGGACATTCGCGCAGGATCGCCGCGGCCGGCTCGGAAAGCGGCACGATCCGCGGCTCGCCGGTCTTGGTGCGTTCGCCGACAAGCTCGATGCGCGGCTCGGCACCCTCGAGGTCGTGCACTTCCTCCCAGCGCAGCGCGCCGATCTCCTCCCGCCGGCAGCCCGTGAGGATCAGCAGCCGCACAACGTGGCCGTAAGGAAAGCCCATGTGCTCAGCGGCCCGCCAGATCACCACGAGCTCTTCGTCGGTGAGCACCCGGTCGCGGCTCCTTTCCTTCGCCGGCGGTTCGAGGCCGGCCGTCGGGTCGCGCTCGATCAGCTCGCGGGAAAGCGCCCAGCGGCACATACGGCGAAGGCGGGCGAAGACGCGGTTCGCCATGACCGGGGCCGTCTCGGCGACGCCTTCCACCAGCCGCAGCACATCGGCCTTGCGTAGCTTCTCGAAGGGTACGTCGCCCACCGCCGGCACGATGTAGCGCCGGACGATGCGCGCCACTTCGGGAAAGTCGCGGTTGTCGCGCTGGTCGCGCCGCAACCACTCCTCGGCCACCTCCGCCACCGTCGGCCGGTGGCGGCGGCGTTCTTCCTCGGCCCGCTCGCGTTCCTCGAGCGGGTCGAAGCCCTCGCGGATACGGCCAAGGAGCTTCAACGCCTCGCGCCGCGCCTTCTCCGCCGTCCAGGTGCCACCGTCGGGCGCCGGCTCGCCGTGGCGGGCGAAGGTGTACCGGCGCACCCGACCGCTTCGCCCGTGGCCGCTGCGGTATTCGACGAAGTAGGAAATGCGCGCCCTGCCAACGTAGACGCCGAAGCCCGGCAGGCGATCATCGTAGTGCCGGCCGGGCGGGGCCGTGTCCACGAAGCGCTTGGTGATGTTCGGCATGCGTCCGCCCCTGCGCTCCGGTGACGACCGCCCGGGCAGCAGGAACCTGGTCCGCACAGCTCTAGGAACATGGTCCACACGCCCGGCGGTTTTGTCGTCACCTTGTCGTCACGCAAACGGAAATGGGCGGAAGCGAGTGGAAATTCAAGGGAACGAATAAACCTTGCGACACAAGGGATCGGGCGATCCAGCAGAAACCGGCGGAAACCGGCAGAAGCAGATTTCTGCTGACTACGGATCAGAAGGTTGGGGTTCGAGTCCTCCCGGGCGCGCCACCCATGGCCCTGTAACTCGGTCGATCGACGCGACGGCAGTTGGACGTGCCGGCGTGTGGGGGTAAACCAAGCACGCGCGGCTGCCCCAGCGCATTCCTCAAGCCCGGTTGATCCCCAAGACGGCAGATAGGGCCCCGGCATAGGGTGCGGAAAGACTACGCGCCGCTATGCCATGTGCGTCATCGCCCGATCTGCAGGCTCCTTCCGCCAGCCTCCCTCAACCCGCCGGACAGGAAAATCGGCCATGGTGGATACCGCCGTGCCACTGGTCTGCCGCGACCTGCCAGAACACAGAGAGGCGCCACCTGCGCACGCGTGCGATCACATAGTCGAAGTCTGTCGCGAACCACCGGAACACAGAGAGGTTTTTCAGCCCGCTGACGCCGCTTCCGCGTTCACCCGGCCATACCAGATGCCATTCAACGCTCTCGCCCCTCCTCACCCCTCCGGGAACCCGGTGGCAGACGCGGTATCGGACTGGGTTCGGCACGGGGCAGTGGAGATCTCGGCCCGCCACCCGTCCCACAGACCCATGGCCTCGACCGGGATTTCGGAGCCGCCGGCCAACCCTTGCCGAATCGTCCGCGCACGACCAGGGACCCGCACATCCCTCGACCCTTCTTCCCAGCCGGGAGTTTGCGGCTGCGACAGCCGGTCTCGCCCCAAGACTGACACCTGCCGGTCGGCCCGGACGTGCTTTCTGGATCC
>WFOW01000261.1 GCA_015487895.1 Gammaproteobacteria bacterium
CCACCCACGACCTCCGAACAAGGCAGGAGCAGGTTTTCGAGGCGGCCGCCCGGACACGGGGCCGCGAAGCGGCCAGCCGCGGGGAGGGCGGCAGGCCGCCGAGCCCCGGAGCACCAACCCACGGCACCACCCACGACCTCCGAACAAGGCAGGAGCAGGTCTTCGAGGCGGCCGCCCGGCACGTGGTGGCGCTGCGCGCGGCCGGCGAGCCCTACCCCGTGTGGCTGGCCGACGTGGACCTGCCGCGCGGGGCGCTGCCGGGCGCGGCACAGACGGCGGTCTTCCTGCGCTGGAAGCTGCGCCTCGAGGCGCGCCTCAACGCGCGCGTGGCCGCCCTCGAGGGCGCGGCCTGAGCCGCCCTTCCGGGCTCAGCACGCCTCTCGCACCTCGTCGAGGATGCTCTGCAGGTCGCGGTCCCAGCGGGCGAAGACGTCGAAGAGCTCCGGGTGGTCGAAGAAGGCCCACAGGGCCAGCGGGCGCACGCCGACCACCAGGGTCTGGCCGTTCTCGGCGAAGACCGAGAGCTTCAGCGGCAGGTAAGGGATGAGGTCCGGGTAGTCGCGCCGCAGCCGGCGGATCTCCTCGGGCTTGCCGTAGAAGACCACCCGGTAGAGGTCGGTCTTGTAGCCCATGCGCGTGAGGCCGACGTCGACACGCTGCACCCGGGAGATCACGTAGCCGTGGCGCCGGATGGCCTCCTGCAGGGTGAGCATGGTCTCCGGGAAGGCCTGCAGCGAGCGCACCATGACCAGCTCGTCGGCGCGCGCCGTAGCCAGCCCCAGGGCCAGGGCGGCGCCGGCGGCCAGCGCGGCGAAGGCCTTGGAAAGGAGACGCGCGCTCACAGGGTCGAGTCCTCCAGGATCGCCTCGTACAGCTCGCGCATGCGCTCGCAGAGCTCGTCCAGCTCCTCGTTGTTGAAGAGCGCGGCGAGACGCGTCGGGTTGATGGTCATCACCAGCACCTTGCCCGCACGCTCGACCACGGTCACGCGGCAGGGCAGGAACAGCCCCACGCGCGGATCGACCGCGAGGGCCTTGTAGAGGAAGTTGAAGTTGCAGAAGTAGACGATGGTCTCCGCCCGGCTCGCCTCGCCCTCCGGGAAGAAGCCCTGCTCGAGGGGTTGGACCCGGATGAGCCGGAAGTTCTGGCCGACCACCGCCTGCTTGACGTTCTCCACCGTGGCGGCGTAGTCGCTCGCCGACTCGCGGACCAGCACGGGCGGCTCGTCCTTGAGGTCGGCGCGGCGCTTGCGGGGCCGGCGCTCGAAGCTGCGCACGAAGGCGACGATGTCGTCGATGTCGCGCTCGCTCAGCCCCTGCTTGAGGAAGGAGGGCATGGGCGTGCCCTTGCGCCCCCACATGAGCGTGGCCTTGATCTGGGCGTCGCTGGCGGCGGCGAGGAAGCCCGGGTTGTTGAGCGCGGGCGCGACGATGGGCAGATCGCGCGGGCGCGAGAAGGTCACGCCCGTGCCCTTGCCGCCCTCGCCGTCGGGCCCGTGGCAAGCGGCGCAATGCCGGGCGTAGAGCTCCGCGCCGCGCTTCGGGTCGCCGCGCACCGGGCCCTCCGGGAGCGGGCGCGGCCGCACGTCCGGGGCGAAGGAGCGGATGTGGCGCACGATCGCATCCACCTCGGCGTCGCTCAGGTGCGGGAAGGCGGGCATCACCCGGCCCGGCCGGCCGAGGCGGATGGTCCTGCGCAGGTACTCGTCCGGGGCCGTGGCGAGGAAGTCGGGCAGCGCCAGCGGCACACCGACGCCGCCGCGGCCATCCGCCCCGTGGCAGGCGGCGCAGTTGCGCGCGTAGAGCAGCGCCCCGTCCGGCGCCGCCCGCGCCGGGCCGGCGGCACCGATGGCCAGCATGGCCACGAGGACCAAAGATGACGCTCCTAGAAATTTCATGTCTTCCTTATATTCGCGCGCCCTAATGGATGCTTTGACCTCGATCAATATCCAGGGGCGTGGAAGGCGCCGAGGCGCCCCGAGAGCCACGCGCCCAGCTCCGAGAGCTCCTCGGCCGCGACCGCGTGGCCGACGGGATAGACGCGCCAGGTGACGTCGCAGCCGATGGCGCGGAGGCGGTCGCGGCTGCGCTCGGCCCACTCCAGCCGCACGACCTCGTCGTCGGTGCCGTGGCCCATCCATACCGGGCTCGCACGGCCCCCGGCGGTGATCTCGGCGGCGGCGCGCTCGCCCAGCGGCAGCCAGGTGGAAAGCCCGACGACGCCGGCCAGCCGCCGCGCCGCGCGAACGCCCACGTGCAGCGCCAGCGCCCCGCCCTGGGAGAAGCCGCCCACGGCCAGCCGGGTGCTGCCGCGTTCGCGCTCGCGCTCGAGCAGCGCCGCGATCTCCCGCGCAGAGGCCCGGATGCCGGTCTCGTCCTCGGGGAAGTCCGGCCCGAGCCCGCGGATGTCGAACCAGGCGCGCATGGGCACGCCGCCGTTGAGGGTCACGGGACGCACGGGCGCGCGCGGCAGCACGCATCGCACCCCGGGGCCGAGGCCGAGCAGCTCCGGCAGGTCCGCGAAGTCCTCGGCGTCGGCGCCGAGGCCGTGCATCCACACCAGGCTCGCCCGCACCGGACCGCCCGTCTCGCGCTCGAGGGTCTCCAGCATGGCCGCCCCCATGGTGGGGCCGCCGCGGCCCGCCGGCAAGCCCGGTGGAGAGAGGCGGGTAACGGGAGACGGGAGGCGGGTGACGGGCAGGCGCCCCGCCCCGCGGCGCTCGCCTCCCGACTCTCCCGCCGCCAGGCGGGCAAAAGAAAGGCCGGCGGGCGCCGGCCTTTCCGTGGAAACGCACCGCGGGCGGCGCTCAGCGGATGGCGACCTCCTTGGAGTCGCTCTGGCCCTTGTTGTCCTTCCAGCTCAGGCGCACCTTCTCGCCCTTCTTCCCGCCCTTGAACTTGAACGAGATGTACGGGTTCTTCGAGATCGCAGGCCCCCAGTAGGCCGTCAG
>WFOW01000262.1 GCA_015487895.1 Gammaproteobacteria bacterium
GCTCCATCCATGGCGCCAGCCACCCCAGCCACCATGGGGGGGCAGGTCGTGCGTGCGGTAGGTCCAGACCTCGTGGTGCCACCCAGACCACTCATAGGGCTCGGGGCGCGCGTGGTGGCGCTCCTCGACGGTCACGGTGATGTGGCTCGCGTGCCCGTGGTCGTGGGCCGAGACGGCCGGCGCCGCAGTGAGGCCTGCCGCGCCGAGGACCACGGCGGCGGCCCCGGTGAGCGCACGCTTCGCCTTCATGATGCGGCCCTCCTCTCGTTCCGGTGCCGGTCGGGCGGAAGGTCTCCCCGCCCGGACCGCATTCTGCGCCCCGGCGGCTGAACCGGTGCTGAACGGCCCGGCATGCAGGAGCACGAAACTGTGACCGTGTTCCTAAACGTACGCCGCGGCGGGCCGTAGAGTCAGGATGGGCGCCCTTTCCCCGGGCGTCCGCACCGTTTCCCCGACAGCACGGCCCGGGAGAGGAGGAGAGTGCCGGTGGGTGCGGCCAGCCCGCTGATCGACGTCAAGGTGCTGCGCGGCTTCGAGCCCCTCGCGGGCCTGCCGCTCGACCGGCTCAAGGAGCTCGCCGCCAAGGCGCGCGTGGTGCAGTACGCGGCCGGCCGCCCCGTCTACC
Source organism: Gammaproteobacteria bacterium (assembly GCA_015487895.1). GTDB lineage: Bacteria > Pseudomonadota > Gammaproteobacteria > S144-34 > S144-34 > S144-34. The sequence goes on from WFOW01000262.1 coordinate 626, forward strand.
GCCGCGGCGAGCGCCCGCGCCACACCCTCTTCCTGCTCAGCGGCCAGCTCACGCTGCGGCGCGAGGGCCGGCGCGACCAGACCGTGAAGGCCGGCAGCGCGCGCGCGCGCACCGCGGTCGTGCCCGCCGAGGGCGGCGTCACGGAGGTGGTGGCGCGCACCCAGGCGAGCCTGCTCGCCGTCGACACCGACCTGCTCGAGATCCTGCTGAGCTGGAACGACCCCGCCGCCTACGAGGTGACGGAGATCGACGTCGTCGAGGACGAGGGCGAGGGCTGGCTCGCGCGCCTCCTCCAGCGCCCGGGCTACCAGCGCCTGCCGGCGGAATATCTGCAGCGGCTCATGAGCCGGCTCGAGGAAGTGCCGGCGAAGGCGGGCGATGCGGTCGTCCGCCAGGACGCGCGCGACGACTGGTACTACATCGTCAAGAGCGGGCAGTGCCGCGTCACGCGCAGGCCCGAGGCCGGCGCGGCCGAGATCGAGCTCGCGCGTCTCGGCCCCGGCGAGGGCTTCGGCGAGGAGGCCCTCATCACGGGCGGGGCGCGCAACGCCACCGTCACCATGACCGAGGACGGCGTGCTGCTGCGCCTCTCGCGGAAGGACTTCCTGGAACTGCTGGTCGAGCCGCTGGTGCCCTCGCGCGACCATGCGGCCTGCGCCGCGCTTTTGCGCGAGGGCGCGGTGCTGCTCGACGTGCGCAGCCCCGAGGAGCACGAGCGCCAGCCCGTGGGGCTGAACGTGCCGTTGTCGGTGCTCCGCCTCAAGGCCGGGAGCCTGGACCGCACGCGCCGCTACGTGGTCTGCTGCGACGACGGCGCCCGCAGCCGCGCCGCCGCCTATCTGCTCATCCAGCTCGGCTTCGACGCCGTGCACCTGGCGGGAGGGCTCGGCGCCGCAGGCGCGCCGGGGGATGCGGCGGAGGGCGCCGGCGCCGAGGTGGTCCCGCTCGCCGCCGCGCGCGAGGCCCGCGCGCGCCAGGCCGCCGAGGCCGAGGCCCGCGCGCGGCAGGCCGCCGAGGCCGAGGCCCGCGCCGCCGAGCACGCGCGCGCCCTGGCGGAGCTGCGCGGCCGGGTGGAGGCGCTCGAGCGCGAGCGCGACGAGGCGCGCGAGGCCGCCGAGGGCGCGGCCCGCGAGCGTGAGGCGCTCGCCCGCAAGCTGGAGGCCGCCGAGCGTGCGGCCGAAGAGGCGCGGGTGCGCCTGGAGCAGGCGGTGCGCGACGCGCGCGCCGCAGCGGGCGCCACCCAGCGGGCGCTGCGCCAGGAGCTCGAGACCCTGCGTGGGGAGCTCGAGGCGGCCCGGGCGGAGGCGGCGCGCCAGGCGGAGGCGGCGGAGGCCGCCGCCCGGGCCGAGGCCGAGGCGCGCGGCCGCGCAGCCGAGGCCGAGCGCGCGCTGGCCGAGCTCCAGGCCGACCTCTCGGCCGCGGTCGAGGCCGCGCACGCTGACGTGCAGGCCCTCAAGGCGCGCGTGGCCGAGCTGGAGGAGGCACGTGCCGCGGCCGAGCGCCGCGCGGCGGAGCTCGAGCGCGAGCTCGCCGCGGCGCGCGAGGAGGCGGGCGAGGCGGCGGCGCGCGAGATCGAGACGCTGCGCGCGCGGGTGGAGGCGCTCGAGGCCGCCGAGGCCGAGCTTGGGCGGGCCCGGGAGGCCGCCGACGCCGCCCACGGCGAGGCCGAGGCGCTGCGCGAGCGGCTCGCGGCGCTGGAGGCGGAGCTCGCGCAGGCGCGGCGCGCCGCGGAGGAGGCCGAGGCCGCCCGTGCCGAGGCCGAGGCGCGGATCGAGGAGGGCAGCGAGCGCCTCCGCGCGCTCGAGGCCGAGATCGAGGGCCTGCGCGGCCGGGCGGAGGAGGTCGCGCGGCTGGAGGCGGCGCTCGCCGAGCGCGAGCGCGAGCGCGACGCGCTCGCGCGGCGCGTGGAGACCCTCGAGGCCGACCTCGCCGCCGCGCGCCGGCAGGAGGCGGACCTGCGCGCCCTGCTCGAGGCGCGGGGCCGCGAGGAGTCCGAGGAGATCGCCCGGCTGCGGAGCGAGCTCGAGGCCGCGCAGGCGGCCCGCACGGAGGCCGAGTCGGCCGCCGCCGAGATCCGGGCCCGGCTCGAGGCGCTGGAAGGGGAGCTCGCCGCCGCACGGCAGGCGGCCGAGGCCGCCGAGGCCGACCTGCGCCAGGCCCGTGCGGCGTTGGCCGAGCAGGCACGCGAGCTGGAGCAGGCGCGCGAGGCGGCCGGGGCGCAGGCCGCCCGGGCCGAGGACGCGGAGCGCCGCGCGGCCTCCGCCCGCGAGGAGGCCGAGCGGCTGCGGACCCGGGCGCAGGAGCGGGCGGACGAGCTCGAGCGCCTGCGGGCCGAGCTGGAGGGCGCCCGCGAGGAGGCCGCCCGCGCCGCCGCCGAGGCCGAGGCGCAGCGCCAGGAGCTCGCTGGACGCATCGGGACGCTCGAGGCCGAGCTCGGCGCAGCGCGCGAGCGCCTCCAGGCGGCGGAGCGGCGGGTGGCCGAGCTGGAGGCCGAGCTCCAGGCGGCCCGCGGCGACGGGGACGCGCGCGAGCGCCTCGCGGCGCTCGAGTCCGCCCTCGCCGAGGCCGAGCGCGCCCGCGACGAGGCCCGCGAGCGTGCCGCGGCGCTCGAGGGCGAGGCCGGGGCGCTGCGCACGCAGCTCCAGGCCGCCCGCGCCGAGATGGGTG
>WFOW01000263.1 GCA_015487895.1 Gammaproteobacteria bacterium
GGCGAAGGCCGGGCGCTGCTCGCCGACTACGTGCCGGTGCTGGACAGCGGCGCCTTCCTGTTCGGCCTCGGCCTGCTGGCGACCGGCGCGGCGCTCGCCGCAGCCGGCACCCTGGGACGGGCCCCCCGCGGTGCGGCGGCACCCGCCACGGCGGCGGCGCTCGCCTTCCTCGCGGCCCTGGTCACGGTGGCCTGCACGGGCGCCGTCCTGCCGCCGCCGGAGGGGGAGGAGGGCTACGCACGGCTGTTCTGGGCCGCCGGGCACCAGATGCAGCTCGCCTGGACGCTGCTCATGGTGGCGGCCTGGGGGCTGCTTGCGCGTGCGGGCGGGATCGTGCCGCCGCGCGAGGCGACGGCAGCGGCCACCGCGGCGGGCCTCCTCGTCCTGGCGGCGGCGGTGCTCGCGGCGGCCGTGGAGCCTCCGTCCAGGCCCGGACCCGTGCACACCCGCCTCATGGCCCTCGGGGGGCTGGCGCCGCTGCCGCTCGTCGTCGCGCTGGCCGTCCCGCTCCTGCGGGCGGCGGGCGGGGGCACGCAGGCCACGACCGCGCGCACGGCGCTGCGCGCCTCCCTTCTCCTCTATCTCGCCGGCGGTGCGCTGGCGTTCACCATCGCCGGGGCCGACACCCGCGTGCCGGCGCACTATCACGCCAGCATCGCCGGCGTGACCCTCGCGCTCATGGGGCTCGCCTATCTCCTGCTGCCGGCGTTGGGCTGCCGTCCCGTGCGGCCCGCGCTCGCGCGGGCACAGCTCGCCCTCTACGCCGCCGGCCAGCTCGCGCATGCCCTGGGGCTGGCCTGGGCCGGAGGGGCGGGGGCGGCGCGCAAGACCGCCCTCGCGGCCGGTGGTGGCGCCGACTCCCCGGCCGCGCTCGCGCTCGCCGGCGGCGGGGGGCTGCTCGCGGCGGCCGGCGGGGCGCTGTTCGTGCTCTCCGTGGGCTACGCTGCGCTGCGGGCCTCACCCACCGCCGGCGAGGCGGCGGATGAGGGCGAACACCGCGAGCGCCAGCACGAGAATGATGGCGAGGAAGGCGAGCTCGCGGTGCGGCAGGCGCGCGCCGCGGCGCCGCTCGATCCACAGCAGGGCCTGGTCGGCGGCCAGGTAGAGGCCGATGCCGACGGCCGTGAAGAGCAGGATCTCGAGCAGCTTGCCTTCCATCGCCGGGACGCCGCATCCGCCTCCGAGGCTGACCGAGGCGCGGCATGCGCACGTTGACCTGCGTCAAAGCGGCCCTTGAGGGCCGCGCCGATTATCGCCCATCCACGAGGAGAGGAGGAGAAGATGCGAAAGCCTTCGAGCGTGTCTGGCATCGCCTTGGGCATGATGCTGATCGCGGCCGCCGGCCCTGCGTGGGCGGGCGACGCCGCCGCCGGCAAGGCCAAGGCCGCGATGTGCGCCGGCTGCCACGGCAGCGACGGCATCAGCCTCAACCCCCTGTGGCCCAACCTCGCCGGCCAGAAGGAAGGCTATCTCATCAAGCAGCTGCGCGCCTTCCGGGACGGCACGCGCAAGGATCCCCTGATGGGGCCTGTGGCAAAGAACCTCTCGGACGAGGACATCGAGAACCTCGCCGCCTATTTCTCGAGCCTCAAGCCCTGAGCCCGAGGAAGGGAGGGTCTGCCCTTGGCCGTGCCGCACGACCGCTACATCGCCCCGGCGTGGGTCAAGTACGGCCGGGGCGGGCCCTTCGACCTCGACGTGGAGGCGCCGTGGCGGCGCTGGCGCGAGGCCAAGCTCGCCGCCCTGCCGTCGGACCCGGGCGCGCTGTGGGTCGAGATCCGGGACCCCCGGGCCCTCAGCCGTGGCGAGCGCGCCCGGCTGCTCGAGCTCTGCGCGCGCCACAACCTCGCGCTCTACCGCAGCCGCGCGCGGGACGAGGACCACCGGGTGCCGCTCGCCCTCGGCGAGCAGCTCGGCCTCGGGCGCCCCGACCTGGACCGCAATCCCTGTGCCGATCCCGACGGGGTGACGCCGCTGGCTGTCGCCCGCGGGGGCGAGCGCGCGGGCTTCGTGCCCTACACCACCCGGGCGATCGACTGGCACACCGACGGCTACTACAACCCGCGCGCGCGCCAGATTCACGGGCTGCTCCTGCACTGCGTGCGTGCCGCGGCCGAGGGCGGCGAGAACGGCGTCCTCGACCACGAGCTCGCCTATCTGCGGCTGCGCGAGGAGGATCCGGCCCTGGTCGCGGCCCTCATGCACCCGCAGGCGATGACCATCCCCGCCCACGTGCGCGACGGCCGTGTGCTGCGGCCCGCCCGCACGGGTCCGGTCTTCTCGGTCACGCGCGAGGGCCGGCTCCACATGCGCTACACGCGCCGCGCGCGCAACGTCTTCTGGCGCGACGACCCGCTGCTGCGCCGGGCCCTGGCGCGGCTCGAGGCGCTGCTGGAGGACCCGGCCACGCCGGGCCTGCTGCGCCATCGCCTCGCCCCCGGCGAGGGGCTGGTCTGCAACAACGTGCTGCACATGCGCACCGCCTTCCGCGACCCCGTCCCCCCGTCTCCGGGCCGGCTCCTCTACCGGGTGCGCTATTTTCTGCCCGTGGGCGGTTTCTGACCC
>WFOW01000264.1 GCA_015487895.1 Gammaproteobacteria bacterium
GGCCGCGCCCGAAGGGCGCACCAACCCTCGCCTCCCGACCCCCGCCTCCCGTCACTTTCGGCTGTGGGAGGGGCTTCCAGCCCCGACCAAGGGCTGAGGAATCGCGGCTGGAAGCCGCTTCCACACTCAAATGGGCACCGACCCTCGCCTCCCGTCTCCCGTCTCCCGCCTCCCGCCAACTGCGAACTGCAGCCCGCAAACCGCCTACCGCTTCCCGATCCGCTCGACGCCGCCCATGTACGGCCGCAGCGCCTCGGGCACCACGACGCTGCCGTCGGGCTGCTGGTAGTTCTCGAGCACGGCCACCAGGGTGCGGCCCACGGCCAGGCCCGAGCCGTTCAGGGTGTGCACGGGCTCGGGCTTTCCCGTGTCGGGGTTGCGCCAGCGCGCCTGCATGCGCCGCGCCTGGAAGGCCTCGAAGTTGCTGCACGAGGAGATCTCGCGGTAGCGGCCCTGCCCCGGCAGCCACACCTCAAGGTCGTAGGTCTTGGCCGCGGCAAAGCCGAGATCGCCCGCGCACAGGCTCACCACGCGGTAGGCGAGCCCCAGCCGCTGGAGCACCGCCTCGGCGTGGGCGGTGAGCGCCTCCAGCGCGCCGTAGGAGTCCTCGGGGCGGACGATCTGCACGAGCTCCACCTTCTCGAACTGGTGCTGGCGGATCATGCCGCGCGTGTCGCGCCCGTAGGCGCCGGCCTCGGCCCGGAAGCAGGGCGTGTGGCAGACGAAGCGCAGCGGGAGCGCCTCGGCCGGCAGGATCTGCTCGCGCACGAGATTGGTGACGGGCACCTCGGCGGTGGGGATGAGCCAGAAGGGCGGATCGGCCTCGACGCGGAACAGGTCCTCCTCGAACTTGGGGAGCTGCCCCGTGCCGACGAGGGCCTCGCGGTGGACCAGGTAGGGGACGTAGACCTCGCGGTAGCCGTGCTCGGCGGTGTGCAGGTCGAGCATGAACTGGATGAGGGCGCGCTGCAGGCGCGCGGCCTCGCCGCGCAACACCGCGAAGCGCGCCCCGGACAGGCGCGCGGCGGCCTCGAAGTCGAGCCAGCCGTGGCGCGCGCCGAGGGCGACGTGGTCCTCGGGCTCGAAGTCGAACGACGGCGGCTCGCCCCAGCGCCGCACCTCGACGTTGGCGCTCTCGTCCGCGCCGTCCGGGACGCTCTCGTGGGGGAGGTTGGGGATCCCGAGCTGGAAGGCCTCGAGCTCGCCCAGCACCTCGCGCAGCTCGGCCTCGGCGCCCTCCAGCTCGCGGCCGATGGCGGCGACCTGCTCGCGCAGCGGCGCGATGTCCTCGCCCGCGGCCTTGGCGCGGCCGATCTCCTTCGAGCGCGCGTTGCGCAGGCTCTGCAGCTCCTGCACGCGCGTCTGCAGCGCCTTGCGCCGGCGCTCGAGCGCCTCGAAGCGCGCCGTGTCCAGGTCGTAGCCGCGCCGGGCGAGCGCCCGGCGCACCTCCTCCAGATGGCCGCGCAGCAGCCTCGGATCCAGCATCAGTCCCCTCCTTCCGCCGGGCCCTCGTTGGTGCGGGCGGGCCACCACACCACGTGGCCCGGCTCGACCAGGTCGCGCAGCCCGCGCAGCACCTCGCGCACGCGCTCCGGAGCGTCGAAGAACTCGATCACGACCGGGAGGTCCATGGCGAGGTCGACGAGCTGCGAGGAATGGTAGCGCCCGGAGCGGCCGAAGCCCGCGATGCCGCGGAAGACCGTCACCCCGCGCACGCGCGCCTCGTCGTGCAGCCGCGCGAGAATGTCCTGCATGCGGTGCTCGCCCTCGGTGATGTAGATCCGCACCATGGTCACCTCGGAGCCGTCCATCCCGCCGCCTCCCGTTCAGAGCTGGCGCGCCGCGCCCATGCCGATCCACGCGGCCAGCAGGCACAGCGCCACGCTCGCCAGCACGTTGGCGGCCGCGCGCCCGAGGGCGCCGGCCTCGACCAGGTTGAGGGTCTCGACCGTGAAGGTCGAGAAGGTGGTGAAGGCGCCCAGGAGGCCCGTGAGCAGCAGGGCGCGCGCCTCCGGAGAGGCCGCCGAGCGCTCCAGCAGCAGGACGTAGAGCAGCCCCATGGCGAAGGAGCCGAGCACGTTCGCCGCGAGCGTGCCCCATGGGAAGGTGCGACCGGCCACGGCATGGACCGCGACCGTCAGCCCGTAACGGGCGAGCGCCCCCACAGCGCCGCCCGCCGCCACCGCGAGCAGGCGCGTCATCCGCGGCCTCCCCTGCCGCGGCGCGCGCGCACGCCGTGCTGCCCTGCCCCCTGCATGACCGGCGAATGGTACCGGAAGGCCGCCGTGCGGCGCGAGGCCGCCGCCTCAGCGGCCCTCCGGCGGGGCGCCCTTCGCCGCGCGCGCCTCGCGGTCGAGGGCGCGGAGCGCCTCGAGCCGCTCGCGGATGCGGGCCTCGAGGCCGCGGTCGGTGGGCCGGTAGTAGCGCCGCTCCGGCATGCCCTCGGGGAAGTAGCGCTCGCCGGCGGCATACGCGCCCGGCTCGTCGTGGGCGTAGCGGTAGCCGCGCCCGTGGCCGAGCTCGCGCATCAGGCGCGTGGGTGCGTTGCGCAGGTGCAGCGGCACCTCCAGCGAGCCGTGGCGGCGCGCGTCCTCCATCGCCTCGCCGAAGGCCACGTAGGCCGCGTTGCTCTTGGGCACGCAGGCGAGGTAGATCACGGCCTGGGCGATGGCGAGCTCGCCCTCGGGGCTGCCGAGGCGCTCGTAGGCCTCCCAGGCGTCGAGGGCGATGCGCAGCGCACGCGGGTCGGCGTTGCCGACGTCCTCGCTCGCCATGCGCACCACGCGCCGGGCGACGTAGAGAGGGTCGCAGCCGCCGTCGAGCATGCGCGCGAGCCAGTACAGGGCCGCGTCCGGGTCGGAGCCGCGCACGGCCTTGTGCAGCGCCGAGATCTGGTCGTAGAACAGGTCGCCGCCCTTGTCGAAGCGCCGCACGTCGGCGACCGCCACCTGGGCCAGCACCGCCTCGCCGATGCGCCGCCGGCCGCCGGCATCCGGCTCGGCGAGGTCGGCGGCGATCTCGAGCAGGTTCAGGGCGCGGCGCGCGTCGCCGTCGGCGGCCTCGGCGATGCGCTCCAGCGCCGCGCGCTCGGCCTCCACCCGCCCGCCCAGGCCGCGCTCGGGGTCGGCGAGGGCGCGCTCGAGCACCGCGAGCAGCGCCTCGCGCCCGAGCGGGCGCAGGACGTAGGTGCGCACGCGCGAGAGCAGCGCGTTGTTGAGCTCGAAGGAGGGGTTCTCGGTGGTGGCGCCGACGAAGACCACCTCGCCCGCCTCCACGTGCGGCAGGAAGGCGTCCTGCTGCGCCTTGTTGAAGCGGTGCGCCTCGTCGACGAAGAGCACCGTCGCGCGCCCCTCGGCCGTGCGCACCCGGCGGGCGCGCTCGACGGCGGCGCGTATGTCCTTCACGCCCGCGAGCACCGCCGAGAGGCTCAGGAACTCCGCGTCGCTGTGGCGCGCCACGACGCGCGCGAGCGTGGTCTTGCCGGTGCCGGGCGGGCCCCACAGCACCATGGAGTGCAGGTGGCCGGCCTCCAGCGCGCGCCGCAGCGGCGCCCCCGGCCCGAGCAGGTGCTCCTGGCCCACGACCTCGTCGAGGCTGCGCGGGCGCATGCGGTCGGCCAGCGGCCGGTGGTCGGGCGCCGCCGCGTCCACGTCGAGGCTGCCCTGCGGCTGTGCCATCACTCCTCCGCGCCGGGACCCGGCCCGGCCTCGCGCACCACGTCCACGCCCGGCGGCGGCGTGAAGCGGAACAGCGCCGGCGCGAGCGCCGGGTTGCGCTCCACGGCCTCGAAGCGCAGCCGCACCGTCTGCCCGTAGGCGTCGACCAGCTCCATGCGCGCCAGCCGCGGCCCCTCGAAGCCGACGCGGATACGCTCGAAGTCGGCCGGCCCGTCCTCGCCCCGCCGCTGCGGCACGAGCTCCACCCACTCCAGGCCGCCGCGCAGGCCGAGCTCGCGCACGGCGAAGCCCTCCAGCGCCCGGCCGGCGGGCGCGCCGAGGATCTGCAGCGGGGTGCGCCCGAGCGCGCGTGCCTGGGGCCGGACCGTCACCTGCGCCAGGTCCTCGTCGTAGATCCACAGGCGCTCGCCGTCGGCGACGATGAGCTGGCGGTAGGGCTCGCGGTAGTCCCAGCGGAAGCGCCCGGGCCGCAGCACGGCCAGCGTGCCGCTCGCGCGCTCGGTGGGCGTGCCGTCCTCGGCGACGATCTCCTGCACGAAGCGCGCGCGCAGCGCGCGCGTATCCTCCAGGAAGGCGGCGAGCCGCTGCGCCGCGGCGGCGCCCGCCGCCTGCGGCAGGAGGGCCGCGGCGAGCAGCGCGAGCGCCGCCGCGCGCCGAAAGGGGCTTGCGATCGCGTCCATCAGTCCTCCGGGGGCGGGGGCGCCAGCACCTCGCGGCTGCCGTTCGGCTGCAGCGGCCCGACGATGCCCGCCTGCTCCATCTGCTCGATCATGCGCGCGGCGCGGTTGTAGCCGATCTTGAGGCGGCGCTGCACCGCCGAGACCGAGGCGCGGCGCGTCTCGGTGACGATGCGCACGGCCTGGTCGTAGAGCGGGTCCTGCTCGGCGTCCGCCGGCGTCAGCCCCGGCACCCCCTCGGGCGCGCCGCCCTCGGCCGCCTCGCGCAGCACCGCCTCGACGTAGTCCGGGCTGCCGAGGCCGCGCAGGTGCGCCACCACGCGATGCACCTCCTGGTCCGAGACGAAGGCCCCGTGCACGCGCTCGGGCACGGAGGTGCCAGGGGCGAGGTAGAGCATGTCGCCCTGGCCGAGGAGCTGCTCGGCCCCCATCTGGTCGAGGATGGTGCGCGAGTCCACCTTGGAGGAGACCTGGAAGGCGATGCGCGCCGGGATGTTGGCCTTGATGAGGCCCGTGATCACGTCCACCGAGGGCCGCTGCGTGGCGAGGACCAGGTGGATGCCGGAGGCGCGTGCCTTCTGCGCCAGGCGCGCGATCAGCTCCTCGACCTTCTTGCCGACGAGCATCATCATGTCGGCGAACTCGTCGACCACGACGACGATGTAGGGCAGCGGCGCGAGCGCCGGGCGCTCGGCGCCCTCCTCGCCCTCCTCCGGTGACCACAGCGGGTCCGGGATGGGCTCGCCGCGCTCGGTGGCCTCGCGCACCTTGCGGTTGTAGCCCGCGAGCTGGCGCACGCCGAGGTGCGCCATCAGCCGGTAGCGGCGCTCCATCTCCGCCACGCACCAGCGCAGCGCGTTGGCCGCCTCCTTCATGTCCGTGACGACGGGCGCGAGGAGATGCGGGATGCCGTCGTAGACCGACAGCTCCAGCATCTTCGGGTCGATGAGGATGAGGCGCACGAGGTCCGGCGTGGCCTTGTAGAGCAGGCTCAGCACCATGGCGTTGAGCGCCACGGACTTGCCCGAGCCCGTGGTGCCCGCGACCAGCAGGTGCGGCATGCGCGCGAGATCCACCACCACCGGCTGGCCGCCGATGTCCTTTCCCAGCGCGAGCGTCAGCGGCGAGGCGGCGCGCTCGTAGGCCTTGGAGCGCAGGATCTCGCTCAGCACGACGGGCTCGCGCTCGGCGTTGGGGATCTCGAGGCCCACCACGGACTTGCCCGGGATCACCTCGACCACCCGCACGCTCACCACCGACAGCGCCCGCGCCAGGTCCTTCGAGAGGTTGACGATGCGGCTCGCCTTGACGCCGGGCGCAGGCTGGAGCTCGAAGCGCGTGATGACGGGCCCGGGCTGCACCGCCACCACCTCGACCTCGATGCCGAAGTCGCGCAGCTTGAGCTCGACCTGGCGCGACATGGCCTCGAGCGCCTCCTCCGAGTAGCCGCTCCTGTGCGCCGGCGGCTCGTCCAGGAGCGACAGCGGCGGCAGCGTCGCGTCGGGGGGCGGGTCGAAGAGCGGCACCTGGCGCTCGCGCTCGGCGCGCTCGCCCGGCTCCAGGGTTCGGATCACGGGCTCGATGCGCGGCGGCCTGCGGCGCTCGCGGCGCGCCTTCTCGCGGCGCACCACGGCCTCGCGCTCGGCCCGCGCGCGCCGGCCGGCCACGCGCTCGCGCGCAGCCTCCAGGGCCTGGCGGCCGCGCGCCGCGGCCGCCAGTGTCAGGCGGCCGATGCGCTCCATGAGCGCCAGCCACGAGAGGCCCGTGAAAAGCGTCACCCCGGCGAGGAACAGCGCGAGCAGCAGCACGGTGGTGCCGAGGAGGCTGAAGACCGGGAGCAGGCCGCGGCCCACGACCTCGCCGAGGATCCCGCCCGCCCCCAGCGGCAGCGTCCCCTCCGG
>WFOW01000265.1 GCA_015487895.1 Gammaproteobacteria bacterium
GAGGAGCGCGGCGTCGATGTCGGCGAGCAGCAGCCCCTCGTCGAAGGGCACCACCGCCCAGGCGGCCAGCGCCGGGCCGATGGCGAGCACCGGCGCCAGCAGGAAAAGGAAGCGGTTGGCGTTCGCCGGAACGACGATCTCCTTGGTGAGGAGCTTGAGGGCGTCGGCGATGGGCTGCAGCCAGCCGCGCGGGCCGACCCGGTTGGGGCCGATGCGCACCTGGATGTAGCCGATGATCTTGCGCTCGGCGAAGGTGAGATAGGCGACGGCCCCCATCAGCGGCAGCACGATGGCGAGGATCTTCGCGACCAGCAGGGCCGGGAGCTGGATCGGCTCCGGCACCGCCGCCCACAGGTTCTGGATGGTCTCGGTCATCGCCCCCCTTCCGCGCCCCTCAGCCCGCGACGACCTCGAGCGGGCCGACCGCGGGCCCCAGGCCCTCGCTGCCCGCCACGCCCGCGTGCACCAGCGCGCAGCCCTCGGCCACGCGCCGGTCGAGCACGACCTCGAGCTCCGCCTGCGTGCCGTCCTGGCGCACGCGCACCCGCGCGCCGGCCGCAAGCCCCAGGCGCGTGGCGGTCGCGGGCGCCACCCGCAGCGCCGCCTCCACGGCGAGCGGCGTCTCCTGCAGCGGCCGCGAGCGGCGCACGAGCGCGTCGACGGCGTAGATGGGCACGTCGCCCACCCGCCACAGGGAAGCCGTCGTCTCCGGCAGCGCCACCGCCGCCACCGTCCCCGCGGGCTCGGGCGCGGCCTCGACGGCCGCGCGCAGCTCCCGCCGGATCTCCTCCGGGTCCTCGTATCCGAAGCCCTCCAGGTCGAGGAGCGTGCCGAGCACGCGCAGGATCTTCCACGCCGGGCGCGCCTCGCCCGGCGGGCGCGCCGCGCCCTCGAAGGACTGCCAGCGCCCGTCCGCGTTGACGAAGGTGCCCGAGGTCTCGGCGAAGGCGGCGGCCGGCAGCGCCACGTGCGCCCACCGCCGCCCTGCCTCCGACAGCCACGGCGCGATCTGGATCACGAGCTCGGCCTCGCCCAGGGCGCGCGCGGCGGCGGCCGGATTCCAGGCGTCACGCTCGGGCTCGACCCCGAGCAGCAGGTAGGCCCTGCACGGGCGCTCGAGCATGGCGCGCGCGTCCAGCCCCGCCGGCTGCGCCGGCGCGCCGCCCGGGCCGCGGTGCGGCACGGCGCCGGCGAGCCAGGCGCCGGCGGCGTTGGCCCCGAAGGGGAGCTCCGCCAGCGCCGCCCCCGAGGCGGCCGCCACGTAGCCGGCCAGCAGGCGCAGGGCCCCGAACCAGGGCGAGGCGTGCGCCTGCGCCCCCAGCACCACGACGCCGCGCCCCGCGCGCCGCAGCGCATGGGCGACCGCGGCATGCCTCTCCTCCGCGCGCGCGCCCTCGACCAGGCCCGCCACGGCCGGCGGCACGGGGAGCTCGCTGTGGCGCACGAGGTCGGCCGCGATGGCGGCCAGCGCCCGCACCATGCCCGGGGGGTCGGTGATGAGCCGGTGCGCCACCGGAAAATGGAACTCGTAGTCGACCGGATTGAGCACCGCGATCTCGGCGCCGCGCATCCCCGCCTTGCGCAGCCTGAGCCCGAGGAGCGGCTGGTCCCTGCGGATGTCGGAGCCGACGAGCAGCGCGGCATCGACGCGCTCGAGCTCGGGAATGCGCATGCCGAGGCCCGGCGCGCACCCCATGGCGGGGTCGGCGCCGAAGTCGCCCTGGCGCAGGCGGTGGTCGATGTTGCCGCTGCCGAGCCCGCGCGCGAGCTTCTGCGCCAGATAGAGCTCCTCGAGCGTCGCGCTCGGAGACACAAGCACGCCCACCGCTTCGGGCCCGTGCGCGGCCACGACCTCGCGCAGGCGCGCGGCGGCGCGCTCCAGGGCGAGCGCCCAGTCCGTCTCCTGCAGGGCACCGCCCTCGCGCAGCAGCGGGCGCTCGAGGCGGTCGGGCGCGTAGAGGCCCTCGTAGCTGAAGCGGTCGCGGTCCGAGAGCCAGGTCTCGTTGACCTCCTCGTTGTCGTGCGGCACCACGCGCATCACGCGCCCGCGCAGGGTGTGGATGTGGACGTTCGAGCCCACGGCGTCGTGCGGCGCGATCCCCTCGTGCTGGATCAGCTCCCAGGGCCGCGCGCGGAAACGGAAGGGCTTGGAGGTGAGCGCCCCCACCGGGCAGAGGTCGATGACGTTGCCCGAGAGCTCGGAGCGCAGCGCATGGGCGACGTAGGTGGTGATGCGCATGTGCTCGCCGCGCCCCACGGCGCCGAGCTCCTTCACGCCCGCGATCTCCTCGCCGAAGCGCACGCAGCGCGTGCAGTGGATGCAGCGCGTCATGTCGGTCGCCACCAGCGGGCCGAGGTCCGGACCGGCGACCACGCGCTTGCGCTCGGCGAAGCGCGAGACGTCGCGCCCGTAGCCGAGGGCGAGGTCCTGCAGCTGGCACTCGCCGCCCTGGTCGCAGATGGGGCAGTCGAGCGGGTGGTTGATGAGCAGGAACTCCATGGTCGCCTTCTGCGCGGCGAGCGCCTTCGGCGAGCGGGTGTAGACCTTCATCCCGTCCGCGACCGGCGTCGCGCAGGCCGGCAGCGGCTTGGGCGCCTTCTCCACCTCGACCAGGCACATGCGGCAGTTGGCCGCCACCGAGAGCTTGGGGTGGTAGCAGAAGCGCGGGATGCGGATGCCGTGGGCGTCCGCCACCTCGATGAGCATCTGCCCCTTGCGCGCCTTGAGGGGGCGGCCGTCGATCTCGATGGTGACCTCGTCGCTCATCGCGCCCCTCCCCCTCAGGCCGCGGTCCGCTCGGCGCCGGGCCCCGCCAGGCAGCGCCCGTGCTCGATGTGGTAGGCGAACTCGTCGCGGAAGTGCTTGAGGAAGCTCTGCACGGGCATCGCGGCGGCGTCGCCCAGCGCGCAGATGGTGCGCCCGGCGATGTTGCCCGCCACCTCGTCCAGCAGGTCCAGGTCCTCGGGCCGCCCCTGCCCGCGCTCGATGCGGCTGACGACGCGGTACAGCCAGCCCGTGCCCTCGCGGCAGGGCGTGCACTGGCCGCAGGACTCGGCGTAGTAGAAGCGCGAGATGCGCTCGAGCACCCGCACCATGCAGGTGGTCTCGTCCATGACGATGACGGCGCCGGAGCCGAGCAGCGAGCCCGCGGCCTGCACCGACTCGTAGTCCATGTTGACGTCCATCATCACCTCGCCCGGCAGCACCGGCACCGAGGAGCCCCCGGGGATCACCGCCTTGAGCCGGCGCCCGCCGCGCACGCCGCCGGCCATCTCGAGCAGCTCGCGGAAGGGCGTGCCGAGCGGCACCTCGTAGTTGCCGGGGCGCTCGACGTGCCCCGAGACGCTGAAGATCTTGACGCCCCCGGACTTCTCGGTGCCGAGGGAGGCGAACCACTCGCCGCCGCGGCGGATGATGGTGGGGATGGAGGCGAGCGTCTCGGTGTTGTTGATGGTCGTCGGCCGCCCGTAGAGCCCGTAGTTGGCGGGGAAGGGCGGCTTGTAGCGGGGCTGGCCCTTCTTGCCCTCGAGCGACTCGAGCAGCGCCGTCTCCTCGCCGCAGATGTAGGCCCCGGCGCCCAGCGTCGGATAGAGGTCGAAGTCCCATCCGGAGCCGAGGATGTCGCGGCCGAGCAGCCCCTCGGCATAGGCCTCCTCCACCGCGCGCGCGAAGCGCCGGTAGGGCTCGTCCATGAACTCGCCGCGCATGTAGTTGTACCCCACGGTGGCGCCGATGGCGTAGCCCGCGATGGCCATGCCCTCCACCACGGCGTGCGGGTTGAAGCGCAGGATGTCGCGGTCCTTGCAGGTGCCGGGCTCGGACTCGTCGGAGTTGCAGACGATGTACTTCTGCCCCGGTGCGTTGCGCGGCATGAAGCTCCACTTGAGCCCCGTGGGGAAGCCCGCGCCGCCGCGCCCGCGCAGGTTCGACCTCTTGACCTCCTCGATCACCTGCTCCGGGGGGATGCGCTCGGTGAGGATGCGCCGCCAGGCCTCGTAGCCGCCGACCTTGAGATAGGTCCGCAGGCTCCAGGGCTCGTCGTGCCCGAGGGTGGCGAAGCAGACCTTCTCAGCCATCGTCGCGCTCCAGGCGGTCGAGGATCTCGTCCACCTTCTCGGGGGTGAGGTTCTCGTAGTAGACGTGGTCGATCTGCATGGCGGGCGCGCCGCAGCAGGCGGCCAGGCACTCCTCCTCGCGCTTGAGGTAGTAGCGCCCGTCCGGGGTGCTCTCGCCCGCCTTGACGCCCAGGCGGCGCTCGAGGTGGGCGAGGATCTCCTCGCCGCCGCGCAGCATGCAGGAGACGTTGGTGCACACCGAGATGTGGTGGCGGCCCACCGGACGCGTCTCCAGCATGGAATAGAAGGTGGCGACCTCGTAGACCGAGACCGGCTCGATGTCCAGGTACTCGGCCACCGCGTCCATCAGCGGCACCGTCAGGTAGCCGCCGTTGTGGTGCTGCACGATGCGCAGCGCCGCCAGCACCGCGGAACGGCGCCGCTCCGGCGGGTAGCGCCGCACCCAGTCGTCGATCTCGGCGCGCACCTTCTCGTCCAGCGCCACGCGCCCGCCCCCCTGCTCCTGCGCCGCGCTCACCGGTCGATCTCCCCGAAGACGATGTCCTGCGTGCCGATGATGGCCACCACGTCGGCGAGCATGTGCCCGCGCGCCATCTCGTCCATGGCGGAGAGGTGCGCGAAGCCGGGGGCGCGGATCTTGAGGCGGTAGGGCTTGTTCGCCCCGTCCGAGACGATGTAGATGCCGAACTCCCCCTTCGGGTGCTCGACGGCGGCGTAGGCCTCGCCCTCGGGCACGCAGTAGCCCTCGCTGAAGAGCTTGAAGTGGTGGATGAGCGCCTCCATGTCGCGCTTCATCTCCTCGCGCGGGGGCGGCGCGACCTTGTGGTCGTCGACCATCACCGGCCCGGGGTTGGCGCGCAGCCAGTCGATGCACTGGCGGATGATGCGGTTCGACTGGCGCATCTCCTCGATGCGCACCAGGTAGCGGTCGTAGCAGTCGCCGTTGGTGCCGACGGGGATGTCGAAGTCGAGGCGGTCGTAGACCTCGTAGGGCTGCTTCCTGCGCAGGTCCCAGGCGATGCCCGAGCCCCGCAGCATGGGCCCCGAGAAGCCGAGCGCCAGCGCGCGCTCCGGCGGCACCACGCCGATGCCCACCGTGCGCTGCTTCCAGATGCGGTTGTCCGTGAGCAGCGTCTCGTACTCGTCCACACGCTTGGGGAAGCGCTCGGTGAAGCGCTCGAGGAAGTCGAGCAGCGAGCCCTCGCGCTCGGCGTTGAGCCTGCGCACCTCGCGCTCGCTGCGCCACTTCGAGGGCCGGTACTTGGGCATCTCCTCCGGCAGGTCCCGGTAGACGCCGCCGGGGCGGTAGTAGGTCGCGTGCATGCGCGCGCCCGAGACCGCCTCATAGCAGTCCATGAGGTCCTCGCGCTCGCGGAAGCAGTAGAGGAAGACCGTCATGGCGCCGATGTCGAGCGCGTGCGAGCCGAGCCACAGCAGGTGGTTGAGGATGCGCGTGACCTCGTCGAACATCACGCGGATGTACTGCGCGCGGATGGGCGGCTCGATGCCGAGCAGCTTCTCGATGGCGAGCACGTAGGCGTGCTCGTTGCACATCATGGACACATAATCGAGCCGGTCCATGTAGCCGATGGACTGGTTGAAGGGCTTGCTTTCGGCGAGCTTCTCGGTGGCGCGGTGCAGCAGCCCGATGTGCGGATCGGCGCGCTCGATCACCTCGCCGTCCATCTCCAGCACCAGGCGCAGCACGCCGTGGGCCGAGGGGTGCTGCGGCCCGAAGTTGAGCGTGAAGTTGCGGATCTCGGGCACGCTCAGGCCTCCTCGCCGGCGGCGTCCCCGGTGCGCGCGCAATGGGGGTCGCGCCGGATCACGCGCGGGGTGTTGACGCGCGGCTCGATGCTCACCGGCTCGTAGACCACGCGGCCGCGCTCGGGGTCGTAGCGCACCTCCACGTGGCCGCTGAGCGGGAAGTCCTTGCGGAAGGGGTGCCCCACGAAGCCGTAGTCGGTGAGGATGCGCCGCAGGTCCGGATGCCCCTCGAAGACGATGCCGAACAGGTCGAAGGCCTCGCGCTCGTACCAGTTGGCCGAGGGCCACACGCCCGTCACCGTGGGCACCACCGGGAACTCGTCGTCGGGCGCGAAGACGCGCAGGCGCAGCCGCCGGTTGTGCGTCACCGAGAGCAGGTGGTAGACCACCGCGAAGCGCGGCCCCTTCCAGCGCGGCCCCTCCTCGGGCTCGCGCCCGCGCCCGCGGCTGAAGCCGGTGGCGCTCGCCTCCGTGGTCTCCCAGTCGGTGTCTCCGTACGCGAGGTAGTCGACCCCGCACAGGTCCATGAGCTGCTCGAAGCGCAGCTCGGGCTCGTCGCGCAGCGCCGTGCACACCTCGACGAGGCGCTCGGGCGCGATCTCGACCGTGACCTCGCCCAGCGCCACCTTGCAGGCGCGCACCGCCTCCCCGAAGCGCCCGCGGATGCGCTCGGCCAGCTTGTCGGCAGCCCCGGTCACGGTGCGGCGGTCCCCTTTCAGGCGCGCTCGAGGGTCGCGCGCCGGCGGATCTTGTTCTGAAGCTGCAGGATGCCGTAGAGCAGCGCCTCGGCGGTCGGCGGGCAGCCCGGCACGTAGATGTCCACGGGCACGATGCGGTCGCAGCCGCGCACCACCGAATAGGAATAGTGGTAGTAGCCGCCGCCGTTCGCGCACGAGCCCATGGAGATCACCCAGCGCGGCTCCGCCATCTGGTCGTAGACCTTGCGCAGCGCCGGCGCCATCTTGTTGCACAGCGTGCCGGCGACGATCATCACGTCGGACTGGCGCGGGCTCGGGCGGAAGACCACGCCGAAGCGGTCGAGGTCGTAGCGCGAGGCCGCCGCGTGCATCATCTCGACCGCGCAGCAGGCGAGCCCGAAGGTCATGGGCCAGAGCGAGCCCGTGCGCGCCCAGCTCAGCAGGTGCTCGGCGGTGGTCGTGGTGACGCCGCCCTCGCGCAGCAGGTGCTCTACTCCCATTCCAGCGCCCCCTTGCGCCACTCGTAGGCGAAGCCGACCACCAGGATGCCGAGGAAGATCCCCATGGCGACCAGCCCCTCGGTGCCGATGCGGTCGAGCACCACCGCCCAGGGGAAGAGGAAGGCGATCTCGAGATCGAAGATGATGAACAGGATAGCCACGAGGTAGTAG